>NZ_JBHWUR010000003.1:0-207494 GCF_042737755.1 Streptomyces sp. NPDC059994 | reverse complement strand
GCTGGGCGATGACCGACGTCATGCTGCGCCGGCTCACCCGAGGCGGCCCCGCTGTCAGGCACGGACCACGACCACTACAACGAACCCACTGAACAGATCTCAAACACGGTCTCAGGCACGGTGGCAGGCATCTCAGGTACGAGGCGCATGAACTGTGTATTGAGTTGAGTGAACTCCGGTAGGCCGGGCGGGTCTTCTGTGGCATCGTGGCATCCAGAGCGGTGCAGTCGTCGTGGTGGTTGTCGAATCATCGACTGTACGGATAGGTCGCCTTCCGCTCGCTCTTTACGGTTCGCCAACTGAAAGAAGATACGTGGGATGACTGTCGGCATCTCCTGGATTCTTGAGCCCTACGCGGTAGATTGCCTCACGTTTGTTCGCCGGATCGGATTAACCGATCTAGCCAATCGGTTACGTCCCGGAGTCGGAGATCGACTACCTCTAATGAGTACGGAGGAGGCCAGGGAGTTGATCGAATCATCGCAGACTCAAGGCATCGCCCTGCTCGGGCAGTCCAGCGGGTGGGCGTTTGCCGTGGAGTATGGCGACGCCGTGGCCTCAGCACCTCAGGGGATGGAACGGCTGTCCGCGGGGGGTGCGGAGGCGGTGAGCTTTCACCTGATGCCGTGGGAGCCGCCGTCGATTTTCACCTACTACAAAGACGGGGTGAAAGTGTGCCAGTTCGGGCTCGGCGAGGAATCGCGCCGCTGGGGAGACGATCCAGATCTATTGGTTGACCGGCTCTCAGCTGCCGGCGTTCTCCACTCTGAGGGCAGAACGCACTCGCTGGGCGCCGACCAGCGAGCGGAAATTAGCCTGCAGGTCATCACAGATTTCTTTGAGCTCGGCCTCCGGAATGGCCAACTGGAGGAGGGCCGCCTGAGTTCAGTTGACTATCGGCGGTGACTTTTCTCGTGACACCGGATGAATGGCATCCGCGTTCCTGGAACAGACACAGCAATGTTTGCCGGACGCTTCGCCACGGGCGGCCTGAGATGCACTGACGCAGCAATCGCCGGCCACGGAAGAGGCTGGCGGATTCACGTGAATCCGCCAGCCTCTCTTAAGTTAGCTACTTGGCGTCACTAGGGCGGAAAGTGCAGCTGTCCGCGTTGTAGACGCAGTGCTCGAATCCCGGGAGACCGAGCCAGAACGGCTCATTGTCCAGCAGTCTCTTTGAGGGCACGAAGCCGCCGGTTCGGCCGAATGGCGCCATCGCTCCTGTATTTTGGTCGAGGGGTATGCTCGCCCGTCCGCACTTCGCGTTCCAGATTGCTGGATCATCTGCATTCACCTCGGGTGAATCAGCGGAGTCGCGGTCATCCAGGCGGATTGTCCACTGGTTTTGCGACTGGCCGGGTGGCGCCGCGTACAGCTGGACGCATTCGTCCCCTGAGTCCACCTTGTTGGTTCCTCCGGTGAGGCCGCCGCTCTCGTACGTGGTGGCGAAGGCATATTCGTCACAGCTGCCCGACGGCGTCGAGGGATGCGCATCCCATTTGGTGGGGCAGATGATATCGCGGTTTCCCCTCTGGCCGTCTGCGAGATAGTGCAGTGGCTTCTTCCTCTCCTTGCTGCCCGGGTGGCTGGCCAGCTTCTCGCGCATAAGCCAGTAGTAGGCTCCTGCGGCGGGATACCGCTTGGTGGGAATGGGGTACGTCGGGATGTAGGAGGAGAACACGCATCCAGGGCTTGCCGTGCCCTTGGTGATGTTGTCGCACCGGACGGTGAGGTCGCCCAGGGTGCTCCCGAGGTCGTGGTTCGCGGTGAGGGGGGTGACGGACGCGCGGCCGGTCAGCATCCACCCGAGGTCGAACTTCTCCTCACCCGTTCCGCCCCACTTGGTCTGGTAGAGGCCCTTGGCTGTGTGGAGGTCGCTGGTGTTCCAGCTGGGTTCGCCCGTCCATACCTTGGGTGACTGTGAGCAGTCTGCCCCGCAGGTGTTCGTCGTGTCCCACCCGAGGGTTACCTGCCCGAGTGTCGGGTCGACTCGGGTGGGAACGATGTTGATGTATTGGTCGAACTCGTTGAGGTTCGGGTGCAGCTTGATCTGCATCTCCATCACGAAGTCGGCCCAGCCCAGCTCTTTTCCGTTCTCCATCCAGAAGAGGGAGACGTTAGAGACCTTCCGCAGACAGGCTTCAGTTCGAGTGTAGTAGTCATTTCCCGGGGACATTGGGGCGCACCAGGAAACAATGTCCCCTGCCGCAGATGGACTCTTACCGTCAGCTCGCCTCTGCGGAGCACTCTTTGTATCGGAATTGAGCCGCATGCAGAGTGTGCGCCCCTTGGCGTCGCGCGGCGAGCAGCGGTCACCAAGAGCGGGCACGGCTCCCCGTGCGGCGCTCGTTCCGGTGTTCCGGTTCGCGCGAATGGGCTGATCGTCGAAACCGGGAAGATCAGCCTGGGGTTCGCCATCGGGGATCGATACGAGGGGCATGATGCCCAGATCCTGTGGATCGCCGGGCTCGAACGCGACAGCGTCGAAAGCGATGTCGTCGTCACCTGTTCCGTTGGAGGTGATCGTGGTCAACGCCATCTCGGGTATGGCGGCGTTGAAGCGGTATGACCCGAGGGATACCCAGCGGTTGGCTGTCCCCTTCTGGGAGATCGTCTTCTTCTTGATGCCGTTGACGGTCTTGATCTCGTACTGCGCGTAGGCGGTCTGTGCTCCGTGATCGGGAAGGTGAACCCATACCCTTGCCATCGCTTTGGGTAGTCGGTTCTTCAACTTCCATGTGCCGGTGATCTTCAGGCGTTGGCCCTTGGCGTCGTCCTGGCGGGTGTGGCCGTAGTAGAAGTGGCCGCCGAAGCCGGCGCCGAGCTGGTGGAGGTCGGCCTTGGAGGGGTAGACGGCTTCGGTGCCGTTGTTTCCGAAGGCGAAGGAGAAGGTACCGGAGTTGGTCCAGGCGTTGGTGCAGCCGGGACGTATGACCGGGGTGCCTGTGGAGACGTCGTCGACGATGAGGGCGTTGGAGGGGAGGCCGCTGGTGGTGCAGTTGGGCGGGTAGGCGGTGCCGTCGGCCTCTTCGGGGTAGGTGTTGTTGAAGCGCATGAACTCATACCCGCAGGTGGTGACGCAGTCGGTCTTCCAGGTGGCGGGCTTGTTCCACCAGCATTTGAAGTCGGCGCGCCCGCAGGGGCCGCTGGTGGCGGAGTCGTTGGTGGCGCTGTCGGAGATCCGGCTCGGGTTACAGGTGTTCGAGGTGTCGCAGAACAGGTCCTCGGGAGCTTTGACGTGGGCCCGGTTGTATTTGGCGCTGCCCTTGGTGGTGACGCCGTCGTTGGTGCCGTTCCAGGAGGCGGCGCGGAAGGCGGGCACCATCTTGCCGGGGGATTCGAGGAAGGCCGGCGGGTGGGCGGCGAAGCCGAGGACCTTCTCCTGGTAGGGCCAGTTCTGCGGGCGGGCTGCGGCGCTGGCGTCGTCGTCGCCGTTGGCGTTCTCCATGAAGGGCAGGCGGCCTGCGTCCCATTCGGGGTTGGCGGGGTTGTTGGCCCAGCCCAGGCCCCAGGGGGAGCCGTCGCTGGTCTTGGGGTGGAATCCGGAGTTGTAGGCCCACAGGGCGAAGTACCAGTTCTCCGGGCGGGCGGAGGTGCCGTGGTTGGCGATGAGCCCGGCGGCGCGGGTCTCGTTCCACTTGGAGATCAGGGTCTGCAGTCCGGCGGCGATGTTGGCGGTGTAGTCCAGGGCCGCGGCGCGCTGCTTCTGGTAGTCCCAGGCCGTACCGCCGTGACCGTCCTCGCGGCCGGCCATCCGCATGTGGTCGGTGATCTGGGTGATGCCGTAACCGCAGTCGGCGTTGGCGAAGTTGACGTCCCAGTCGTTGCCGGAGTCGCCGTCGTAGAGGTTGATGCCGTAGTAGTTGCCGATCAAAGGGTTGGCGGTGACGCCGGGCACGGCCTCGCGTCCGGCCTGCCACATGTTCGACTCCTGCGTGGCCACCCCGAGCATGACCTGCGCGATCGCCCGGTCCCCGCCGTCCACGACGGGGTTGAGGAAGAGGCTCTGCGGCGCGTATTCGGGCATGCCGAGGTTCTTCCAGTTCGCCGGCCGCTTCACCAGCATGTTCAGGTTGCCGGTGACCGCCTGGTCCACAGCCCACTCCACCTGGCGCGGCTTGGGTTGCATCGCCTGGTTGCGCGGGTCGTTGCGCGGCACGGAACACGTGCGCTCAGCCTCGACCGGATCGGTCGGCGAACTGGCCGCAGTGATGCCTTTCGCCTTCGCGGTGGCGGGGCGGTGGGTGTGGCTGGTCAGGGCTGGGGATGCTTCACGCCCCTGGGCCGCGTGGGAGGTGGTGCGGCTGGCCGGGTCGACGGTGAACGCGGCCTGCCGGCCGGTCGGGGCCATGGTGAGGGCCAGTTTCACCGGTCGGGCCCGGTCGGCCTCGCCGGGAGGCAGGAGCGTCCCCTTGCCATCCCCCCACTCGGGCGGATCGAGGAAGCCATCACCCTGAGTGGTGACCTGGGCATCCTTAGGGGCGGCGGCGAGCTGACGCACCGTCGACGGCAACGCCGTCTTCGAGGCGAGGCGGGCATGGCCCGTAATGAAGGCGGTGCCGGCGCTTCCCACCAGGCTCGTCTCGGCCGCCGGGCCCGTGGCGAGCACAGTCGGCTGGGTGCCACGGGCATCGGGGTGGGTCACAGCCGCTGCGGCGATCCGTTTGACCGTGCTGGTGGCACCCTTCTTGTCCAGGAAAACGACGCCGCCGTCGCCATCAGGCGTCAGCCGGTAGGGCACGCTCGTGGTGCGGGCCAGTGCGGTGCGGTGGCCTCGGGTGTCGACCTGGATGACCTCGGCACCGGATGCGGCAACGATTGTGCCGTCGGTGACCGGGATTGCGGAGGTGACCTGCCCCTTGGTCTCGATCGGCCCGGACAGCTTGCCGGTAGCGGCATCCACCCGGATCAGCCGGGTGCCAGGCTTGTCCTCACCGCCGGACTGGGTCAGCACGGCGCGCTCGCCGATCCCGCAGCCCGGGTTGTAGTACGACAGCGACGCCAGCAAGTCCAGCTTGTTGACCTGGCCCGTGTCCAGGTCAACGATCGCCGTGAAGCCACCGCGGGCCATCCGCTGCGGCTTGTTGGTGAACGTACGGGGCGCGTACACCACCACCGCCCGCTTGCCCGAAGCGGTGACACACGTATTGCCAATCCAGGCATCCGTGTCGAACCCGGGCTCGGACAACGTGGCCGCCGTCTTCCAGGCGTAGCCGTCTTTCTGATCAGCGGTCAGGATGTGAAAGCCATTGGCATCACCGCTGGTGGTCCACGCCCGATCCCCCGATCGGCTCCACTCCTTGCCGAGCAGCTGCGCGCGCTGGGACGGCGGAACCGCTGCCGGGTCAGCTGCCGGCCCGGGCTGCTCAGACGCTGCCGGATTGGCGGGGGCAGCGACCGATATCTGTGTCAGGCTGGTGAGCACGGCTGTCGCGGCTAACACCGCTAAGCCGACTCGGCTTCTTCCTTTACGTTTCAACACCATCTCCCCATTAGTGTTTTATGGCATAGGCGTACGGGCTGCCTTGCATCCTTAGGGACAGGGCCAAGGCAACCCGGCGCAGCTTCAGTGACGCGAGCTAACCGAACCTGCGATCCTGAGTGCAGAATCCTTATCCTGCTTGACCTGGGCAAGTTCCTCGCTGTGCTCTTGCATGAGACGCTTCTGGATTTCCACGTCAACGGAATTCCAGGTCTTGATGAGATTGGCTGTGCTCTTACAGGTGACGTCAGCCTTGGCGGTTTCAATCTCTGCCACCGTGGCGTTCTCGCGGAGAACTTCGGGTCGTCGTTCGCCTTCATCGGATCTGTGTAGGAGTAGCCCTTGCTCTTCATGCAGGATGACCAGTCGGCGAAGACCTCCTTGACCCTGCGGTCTTCGAGCGAGTCCGCTGAGCGGCGTACCGCTTCGGCTGACTGGATCGAGCCCGTGTCGAGGTGGCGCCGTTCGCCGACGGGACGCCATTCGCCACTCATCTCGGCGAGACAGTCCCGGCGGTGCGCGAAAAGGGGAGGCTGGGCAGCGGCCGGCTCTCCCTGGACATCATTTTCGGCTCTGGCCGCGTCCGGTTCGAGAGCTGGGCCGGCGAGCTCCGCCTGCCCGCCTGCTGACCGGTACTCCTGCGTCGGCGGGATCCGCGTGAGGGTCTCGCCTACCAGGCACGGCGTCGCAGCCGTCCCGAATGGCCATCCCCTGGCCTGTGTCCGCCCCGCCCTTAGCCCGGCTCGCATGGCCCAGTCGGCCAACTCGTACGCGGGGATCGCTTCGCGTCGGCGAGCGTGTTGATGGTTGGCTCGGAGCCGCCCCGCCCAGTGCGCGATCCAGCTCCCGGCGTGCCTGCCCGTCCCCGGGCGCCAGGGACGGGCTACGAGAGCACGAGCCAAATGCTTCTACATTTCTATGTAGTCGGCCTTGTCGTTCCAACTGCCGCCGGTCGGGTATCCGACCTTCGTGAAGTCGTAGCAGCCGGGGTTCCCCAGCGCCATGTAGGGATCGGGCAGGAAGCTGCGCGCGTCATACACGAGAACGCCACCAGTGGCTCGGCGCACGCAGCCTGAACTGGCTTTGTCACGGAAGCCCCAGTCGCCGAGGTTCTTCTTGCCGGATTGATACCACTGCAACATCCGGCCTGTGTAGTTGGAGTGCTCAAACAAGCACACCCTGTTGCAGTCCCCGATGTCCGTAGCGGATGCCTCACTCCGGTTGCCTGCTTGTGCGGCTTGCTTCTTGTTTTCCGCAGCCGCGACCGGGTCGATGCTCGGCAGTGCTTCGTCGGCTTCCTGCTGGCTGTCGAAGCAGTAGACCGCGCCGCCCGTCACCTGCGTACAGGCTTGCGCGCCTTCCCAGCTTTCCGCCAAGTTGATCTTCTTGCCCTTGTAGTCGGCGATGACGGGCTCGCTCTTCTCCGGCTCCTGCTGCACCCGGGCCTCTTCGGCCGGCGAGAGTACCCCTACCACCGGCTGCGGTGCAGTCTCCGTCGCGACGGCAGGCGATGCGACAGCCAGCGCAGCGAGGACCGTCGCAGCGGCACCTAAAGCAGCACGAATCGACCTCATGTTCCCCCCATGATTGGAACGTATGAACGATTTTCGTTAATCAATGTAGCCAGAGGGGGTGTTGGGGCGTCAGTCAAAGACCGGCCAAACAGGGACCCGCGCTTCGCCGCTGCCCTGCTACGCGTGGGGACGCTGTCCGGGGCTGTCCACAACGCCACGCCCGACGATCGCGATGGAGGTCACGACGCTGCCCGCCGTACCCCAAGGCCCGTCCTTCACCAGGACGGTTCGTTCCCCCAGGAGGCGGAGACTGTTCGCGTCGAAGATCCATTCGCTTCGTTCGCCGTCGTGTGTCCTTGCCACTGCCACTCCGTGCCGACCTGCTGCGTCAACGGCGTCTGAAATCAGTACGACGCCGGGGATGTGGGCAGCGGCCCGGTAGAGGGAGGCGCTGACTGCGGGAGGTGCGACGGAATGACGCAAGAGGTCTCCGATGGTGACGAACGCTTCCTGATCGTCGTCTGCGCCGTGATTGCGCCTCACGTCCTGGTAGACCCTTTCGAGCAGGGCGCCGGGCTCGGTCGGCAGGCCGGACAGGAGTTTGTAGGAGGGCGAGTTCATGGAGGCCGCGCCCGGTGGTTCCAAGGTGACCAGGGGCCCGCCGGCCCGGCTCTGCACCGTCGCACGGCTTCCGTCCGAGTAGGTCCACTGCTCTAGAGCCTCATCCCTGCTGCTTCGCTGCATCTGACCGTCCGGCCCCTCGGAGAGCACGGCACTGCGTCCAACCGTCTGGACGTATGTGTACTGGTCACGCCGAACCGCCCCCCCTGGCTTCTCGGCAGCCGCCAGAGCGGCGCGTTCCAGAAGATGCGCCGATTCCGCGCTAGCGGGCGGAGTGGTGTCGGGGGGTGATCCGCCGAACACGCTCACACCGGCGACGACGGCTCCCACAAGGGCTCCTGAGGCGAGAACGACAGCCCAGCGGCGACGCGGCAGTCGGGACCGGAACGACTTGTCCGGCCCTGTTGCCGGAGTGGTCGTTTCACGCAACACATGCGCTTTGCGCTGCAGCAGGCGATCCGTATCAATGTCTCGGTACGGCGGAGTCGGCACCAGCCGGGCGAGCTCATCCCGTTCGGCGGACTCAGTTGCGTCATGCTGTTGCGGCGTAGATCCGGTGGTCATGGTTTCCTCCCCTTGACGGAAGCTGCGGACTTCCCACTGCCTTCTCTGTGTCCGTTGGCCCGCACGGGTTCCAGAGACCGACCGTTCTCCGCCGATTCCGCTTCGAGTGACTTGCGGAGCTTCTCCCGTGCGCGGGACAGGCGCGAGCGGACCGTGCCGACAGGCACGCTGAGAGCCGCGGCTGCGTCTGCGTATCCCAGCCCAGACCACACCACGAGGCCGAACACCTCGCGCTCGGTACGACGAAGGCGACCCAGGGCTCTCTTGGCCGCGGCGAGCCGTTCACCATCGGCCATCTGGTCGACGATCTCGTCCGAGAAGTCGGGTACACGATCGCTTCGAGGTATCCGTTCCATTGCTGCGCGGTGCCGACGTGCGGCGCGGGCCCTGTTTCGGAGCACGTTGGTTGCGATGCCCAACAGCCAGGCTCGGGGGTGTAAGACGTCGCTGCATAACTGGTCGCGCAGACGCCAGGCTTCCAGAAAGGTGATCGACATCACGTCTTCGGCTGTCGCCCAGTCTCCAGTCACGCGCAGGGCATGTGCGTATACAGCGCGCGCGTGGGCATCGAACAGTTCTTCAAAAGCTCCTGCGTCGCCGGATGGTGCTCGATTGGTATGTGCCACAACCTCTAGTGTCCGCTCAGACACGCCAGTTCCACTTCTCGTGTGGGTACTACTGCCGTGAGCCGCGATCTCTGCTCAGTGATCGAGGCCCACCAGAGCTGGACACAGCCTCTCCTGGTCTCGCCCTCGGAGTCGCCGGGGCAGGTCACCTCGGGCTGTACCCAGGCGCAGCGAGCTCAGATCCCTTGGGACCCGACCAGTGCAGCATTCTGAGGGTGGTGGCATCTGACTCTCTCCTCAAGCGCTGGCGCTCTCGACCTGCCCTCCCCAGGCTGGTCGAGTGGGTCACCCGTCTGCGCGTCGACCCGCGCACCCAGGACTACTACGAACGCCGCGTCAAGGAGGGCAAGACCCGACGCGAAATCGTCCGTTGCCTCAAGCGCTACGCGGCCTCAGCGATCGCCGTCAGGGACTTCGCGCCGACCAGCACCGCGCACGCGGCGATCGCGAGGACGAAGGCGAGGGGATGGCGACGCCCCATGGCCCGGCGCGGATCGGGCACCGCCGCGAGCCGGTCCAGCAGACTCGGGTGCTCCCCGGGCTCGGCGGGCCGGGCGTCGGTGAGCTGGCCCAGGCCGGAGGGGATGGGGAATGATACAACACCGCCCTGACCTCCCACCAGAACGCGAACTGGAGGTCCTCAAGAGTCCGGATGGCGTATACGTATCGAGCGGTGGCGCGGAGCGGCTCATCTTCCACCAGGGCGAAGATATCGTCGTGATGGAAAGCAAGGGCGGCAAGGCCGGAAACGTCATTACCAGTTACGGACCGTCCGGCCCCAAGAACGACAGCGGCGCCGCCGCATGGGGTGGGTCACCAAGCGACCCCGGGCCGCCCGTCACACGCGAGCAGATCGTCAACGGCGGCATCCCCACTCCCAAGGGCGGCTCTCTGCCTCCGGCGACACAGCTTCGACAGGGAACCACCATGCGACTCGATCTGGCAGCGGATTTCGCCGTCACCCTCACCGACCGACCCCTGGCCCATGCCCCCCCGCTATTCCCTGTCGGGCGCATACGTCACGGCATCTCCGCACACTGGCCAGCCCAGCCACGAGGTGCTCCTGTCCGAGACTTTCGGGAGCGTCGACTGGCTGTGGTCCGGCGACGACGAATTCCGCTTCGACAAAGATGACCGATCACTCAGAGGCTGCACGCTCACGGTTCCCGAGGAAGCACCCGTGGGCTGGGATCCGCATGCCTGGACCGAGGTCCCCTCCACAGACACAACAGCTGCCCATCATCGGCGGTCGCCACCAGATGGCCATGCCGTGGGTCCGCCTGGACGGTCTCAGCCGATCGGCCCGAAAGGATCACCTCCGCCGGCAGCAGGTCGACGGTCGGATCCATACCGTTGACGTCGAACCCGTCATAGCCCGTCGCGGTCGGTTCGTCGCCCTCGCGCACCACGGCCCGGACCGCGTCGTCATCGTCAGCAGCAGCGAAATAGCCATAGATGACTCCCATGCGACGATCTTGACACCCGCCACTGACAACTGCTCCTGATCAGCCCTTCACCTCAGAGGAACCGCACCTGGCCCGGTTGTGGCCGCCCTGCCCGTCGTTTTCGCATACGTGGTGCGCCAGCCTCTGAAAGGCGGCTATCTCCGGGCTGCTCGCCTGTCGGGAGAATATGCCGCTGGGGGGGAGGACCCGCGTGTGATGCCGCCGCACATCGAATGGGGGCGAGCCGCCGGTGCTCACACGCCAGCGGCTGGGACCGACCACCTGGTGGAGGAGCGGGAGGAAGTCTGCGAGGGGCAGCTGGTAGGGCGGGCCATTGGGCGGTCTGTCGATGCCGGTCACGGGCGGACGGAGAGTCGACTCATCGTTGTCCCGTCCAGGGCAGGTTCGGTGCCGGTTCGGACGAAGTCTTCCGGGAGCGGTCGGGGCATGCGGTGGCGCTGAGGGCAGTGGGACGGTTGCGTAGCACTGTTCCGGACGGGGTCTGACTCATGACTTTTTTGACCGAAGTGTCTTGTCACAGGCATGTCGACTGCCGTTGTGGATGGTGCTTGCTGTCACCGAGCCACAGGGCGTGTCCCAATAGGGGCCTTGCCGTCTTTCAGGCGCCATCACGGTTCAGACCGCCCGACCGGCAGGTGCCAGCCACCCAGCACATCACCACGCGGGAGGCAGACCACCATGACGACCAGACAGCGCAGCACCTCTTCCACCAGCACAGGCCCGCCCGCCCGGGGCGAGGTCGTCCTGGGTGTGGACACGCACGGCGAGATTCATGTCGCCGCAGTGGTTTGCTCACTGGGCCAGACCTTGGGCATCAAGTCCTTTCCGGCCACGGCGGTCGGCTACCGTCGGCTGCTCGCCTGGGCTCGCAAGTTGGGCACGGTGCGCCGGGCCGGAGTGGAGGGCACCGGTACATTCGGCGCGGACCTGTCGCGCTACCTCCTGGCGCAGCATGTCGTGGTGTTCGAGGTGAACCGGCCCGACCGCTCGGCTCGTCGACTGCTCGGGAAGTCGGACCCGCTCGACGCACAGGCCGCCGCGCGGGCCGTGCTCAGCGGTCGCGCCAGGGCTCGCGCCAAGACTGGCGACGGTCCGGTGCAGAGCGCCCGGATGTTCAAGATTGCCAAGGATTCCGCAGTCAAGGCCCGCACCCAGGCGATCAACCAGCTCAAGGCCGTCCTGGTCGTAGCCGACCCGGCCCTGCGGGAACGACTGTCCGGCCTGGGCAATCGCGAACTGTTCCGCATCTGCGCACGCCTCAGCCCGCACGAGGGCGGGGGCAACGAGGACCCTGTAGCTGAGGCCACTCTCATAACGCTGAGCATGCTGGCTCAGCGCATCGAGCAGCTCACCGGGCAGATCGATGAGCTGAATCAGCGACTGACCGGGCTCGTTGAGCGCCATGCCCCGCAGCTGCTCGCGCCGGTGGGTATCGGCCAGGACTCCGCTGTCACGCTCCTGATCACCATGAGCGACAATCCCGAGCGGCTGAGCAGCGAGGCGTCTTTCGCCGCCCTGTGCGGAGTCAGTCCCATCGAGTACTCCTCGGGCGGCCGGAGCTCGCGCCGACTCAACCATGGTGGCGACCGGCAGGCGAATGCCGCTCTGCCCCGCATCGTGTTCACCCGGCTGCGCCACGACCCGCGCACCCAGGCGTACTACGAACGCCGCACCCGGGAGGGCAAGACTCGGCGTGAGATCATCCGATGCCTCAAGCGATATGCCGCCCGCGAGGTCTTCAACCTGGCCAGGACGGTCCCTACCGCCCCCCGTTATAGGGGCATCTGTGCTGTGCGGATTCCGGGCCCGTCTGATCGAGCACGGTCTGGAGGAGAAGATCCTCGACATCCTCCTGCAACGTGCGAGGGAGTTGGACCTGCTGCGGGCAGGAGGACGTCAGCGCACGGACTCCACCCATGTCCTGGCTGCCATCCGGTCCTTGAACTGGATGGAGCTCGTCGGAGAGACCCTGCGCGCCGCGATGGAGGCTGTCACCGTCGCCGCTCCTGCCTGGCTGGCCCAGGTGGCGCCCCGGGCCTGGTTCGAACGCTACGGCGGTCGCGTCGACGCCTATCGGCTGCCCCGCGGGGAAGGTGCCCGCCAGGACTATCTGATCACGGTGGGGCAGGACGGGTTCGCCCTGTTGGAAGCCGTCTGGGCACCCGACACGCCGGCCTGGCTGCGGCAGCTGCCCGCCATTGAGGTCCTGCACCGGACCTGGGTCCAGCGATACCACCGCGACCAGGACTGGAGGGTGCGCCCGCGGGAGGCCAAAAGACCTGCCGCCCGGCAAGCTCCTGGCTTGCTCGCCCTACGATCCCGAAGCCCGTTACTCGGTCAAACGCGGCTTCGAGTACATCGGCTACAAGGTCCACTTCTCCGAAGCCTGCGAGCCCGGGAAACCGCACCTGATCACGAACGTGGAGACCACCCACGCCGCCGTGGGCGATGTGGAGATGACCGGCACCATCCACACGCACCAGGCCCAGAGGGCCCTGAAACCCGGCGAGCACCTCGTCGATGCCGGATACACCAGCGCCGAGCACCTGGGCTCCGCCTGCGCCGAGGGAATCGACAGGGTGGGGCCCCTGCAGCTCTCCACGAGCCGACAGTCCAAGGACGGCGGGCGCTTCGCCCTGTCCTCGTTCGTCATCGACTTCGAGCACCAGCACGTCACGTGCCCGGACGGCAAGACCAGCAGCGCCTGGCGGGAGGAGACCAGCCGGGGCACACCGCTGATCAGGGCCGCCTTCCGCCCAAATGACTGCCCGCCATGCTCACTGCGGGCACAGTGCACCAGTACGGCGCTCGGTGGGCAGCGCAAGCTCACCATCCGTCCCCAGCCTCTGCACGAGGTGATCGAAACTGCCCGGCACAACCAGGACAGTGACGAGTGGAAGGAGCGCTACGCGGTCCGGGCCGGTGCCGAGGGGACAATGCACCAGGCCGTCCGGGTCACAGGAGTGCGGACCACCCGATACCGGGGACTGGAACCCGACTCGCCCATGTGCTGACCGCGACCGCACTCAACATCGTCCGCCTGGACGCCTGGTGGACCGGCACACCGACCAGCCCCACATGTAGGGGTGCCGGTAAGAACGCTGTCACCAGCCGCAAACGGCGGTGATCAGTCCTCTGACCTGGTGGGTTGGGGCAGTTCCGGCGTGCTCGTCGCCTCAGCGAGTGCGAGGCGACCACCCTTGAGTTCAGGCACGTAGTTGTAGATGGTGTTGCGGGAGACGCCGAGGAGCTTGGCGGTCGGGGTGACGGTGTTCTCCGGGCGGGCGAGTAGGTCGCGGGCGTGACGTACCTGCTCCTCGGTCATCGCCGGCGGGCGGCCGAGTCGGGCGCCGCGGGCGCGGGCGGCGTCCAGGCCCTCGTGGGTGCCCTGCACGATGAGTTCGCGGATGAATTCCGCCAGGGCCGCGAACACGTGGAAGACCAGGCGCCCGCCGGGCGTGGTCGTGTCGAGCGCCTCGCGCAGCGAGGTGAACCCGATGCCGCGCTTGCGCAGGCCGGACACGATCGCGATGAGGTCCTGGATGGAGCGGCCGAGCCGGTCCAGCGACGGGACGACGAGGGTGTCGCCCTCGCGCAGGTAGTCGAGGGCCTTCCACAGTTCCTCGCGTTCGGCGTTCTTGCCGGACTTCTTATCGGAGAAGATCCGGATGCAGCTTGCTTCGGTGAGTGCGTGGATCTGCCGGTCAAGCAACTGTCCCTTGGTGGACACGCGTGCGTATCCCACGAGGCTGCCGGTCCGTACGGCCGGAACGGGGGCAAGGAGATCGGCGGCGTCGTCATCCTGAGGTGGCTGCACCTGCCAGATCGTACAGAAAAGGGTGCTCCTCAGGTTCTTGAGCACATCGCCTTTCTGACACCGTTTTATGGGCATGATCCGGCGTCGATCCCGTCGCGCGCCGCCACTTACCGATCTTGCTCATCAATCGGTCGATAGATGAGCGTCATGCGAGTGGGCCGTGGGTTCGCAAGCACGCGCGGCGCCTTGGCGGTCATGCCCGTGTGCTTGTGTGATCTACGGGGTGTCGACCCCGGTGCTACGGACCGGCATCTGATTGATGGGGGTCGGAGTGGACGGTGCTCGGGGGAGAAGGCACGGCGTGTGGCTGAGGTGTTGCCGCCGGAGTGGGTGGTGTGGGCTCGCTGCGGTGGGCCCACAGAAGTGCTCCTGCCAGGAACGCGGTGCCTCCCAGCAGCCAGGGAAGCGGGCCTGGTGGAAGGACACCGACGACCAAGCCGGTGAGAGCTCCTACCAATTGCAGGGCGAGGGACTGGACGGACAGTGCGGTAGCCCGGCCCGCACTGTCGACACGGCGGTGCAGGATGTCGTTCTCGCTCGGTCCCGCCGCGCCGAGCCCGAGGTAGACCAGGCCGTAGCCGGTGGCCGCGAGGACCATGGAGCCCACTCCTGTGGACGCTGCGGTGGCGCCGAGCAGAAGCAGGCCGCTCGCGCTGGTGCCGAGGCTCACCAAAACCGCGCGCTCGCCGCTGCCCGCGAGCCGGGCGGTCAGCGGTGCAAGGTGGCTGCCGAGACCCGCGCAGATGAATCCGGCGCAGGCGAGTGCGGCGAAGAGCACCGCACCCGTCTCCGATGCGCCCGTGAGGGCCGCGGCGCGGCCCGGCGTGAGCAGTTCGATCGCGGCCAGGGCGCTACCGGCGGCCCCTGCGCTGAGGAACACCCGGCGGACCAACACATCGCGGCCCCCCAGGCGCAGCCCGCCCGCGACGGTGACCGGGATGCCTCGGAGTACGTTGCGTAGAGTGGCCGGCGGCCGCGGCGGTTCGGGCAGAGCAGCGAGGACGTACAGCACGAAGGCGACCTCGACCGCTGCGCCCAGCAGCAGCGGGACGGAAAGGGGCAGCACCAGCTCGGAGGTGGCTTCGCTCAGCCGGGCGCCGAGGTCAGGGCCGAGTCCGAGCAGCCAGGGAAGGGCGCCGCCGAGGAGGGTTCCCGCAGCGAGCGCGGCGGATGTCGCGGAGGAGCCGCGGGCCAGGCCGGTGCGCAGTTCGGCGCCGGGGCCGGAGCGTGCGTGGACGGTGTCGACGTACCAGGCTTCGGCCGGTCCGCTGGACAGGGCACGGCCCGTACCCATCAGCGCCATGCCCAGGCCGAGCAGCCAGGGAGTAGTGCCCAGGCCCTGAAGGGTTAAGGCAACCAGGTTCAGCAGGCCGGCGGCGGCCA
Source organism: Streptomyces sp. NPDC059994 (assembly GCF_042737755.1). Classification (NCBI taxonomy): domain Bacteria; kingdom Bacillati; phylum Actinomycetota; class Actinomycetes; order Kitasatosporales; family Streptomycetaceae; genus Streptomyces; species Streptomyces sp. NPDC059994. Next base: position 192,021 of record NZ_JBHWUR010000003.1, on the reverse strand, counting down.
GGACAGCGCGGCGTCCCAGCACGTCGGACAGTCCTCCGGTGGGCAGTTCCAGCGCTGCGGCGGTGAGGGAGTGCGCGGCGAAGAATCCCGCGATGGCCGCCATGGTCATACCGCGTTCGGTGAACAGCAGGATCAGGGGGGCGATGGTCAGCCCCAGAGGCAGCCAGAAGAGCACGCAGACCATGACGTAGCGGCGGCGTGCGGCGGGTATGTCCAGCGGCCTGGTCATGACGCGTTCTCGGCATCTGCCTCCGCAGGGGCGGAGGCGTCCGACTCCGCGCCGGGGGCGCGCGGTGCCAGGGGCAGCCCGGCGGTGAGGAGTATGACCTGCGCGGCGCGCGGATCCCCTGCATCGCGGGTGGTCAGTTCCTCCAGTTTCCGGTCGAGCACCTCCCAGAGTTCGGTGAGCGACTCGGGGGTCAAGTGGGGCATCAGGTCGCTGATCCCGGAGGGCTCCACCCACTCCTGTCCCAGCCGTCCGTCGGCGATATCAGCCTCGTGCCGGACGAGAGAAGCCTCCAAGTGCTCGATCTGGGCCCTGCGCGACAAGCTGAGCCAGGCGCGGCTGCCTGGTGAGGCTTCCATTGCCTTGTTGTTCCAGGAGGTCACGGAGTGCACCGCCTGCCAGCGGCGCTCCCGCCCGTCACGGTGCTCAGCCTCGGCAACGAACGCGTACTTCGCCAGCACTCGCAGGTGATAGCTGGTGGAAGCAGACGACTCCTCAGTCCTGACAGCGAGCTCGCTCGCTGTAGCTGGGCCGTCCTGCCGCAGCAGCCCAAGCAGCCGGATACGCAACGGGTGCGTAAGGGCCTTTAGGGCTGCCGCGTCCTGCTCAGGATTGAGTACACGTCTCTGTTCTTCGCTGACCATGACGGGAGGCTAGAGCCCTCAGAGACTTTCCAAAAGTATTTTTGCAGAATTTCTTTTGGGATTTGGCGGCAGGCCCTGCTACCAGTGCCGCGCAGGTGATGGCGTTGGACAGACTCACGCCTCCGTATAGTCCCTGGCCGACTCCTCATCGCCCGCCCTACGGGGACCCGGCACAGTCGCAGCGAGGTTCAGGCGGGCTTCCATGTCGAGGTTCACCTCTCCGTACGGGCGCACGTGCGACCAGAACAGCGGTGTCAGGCCGCGCCGGTCGGCAGCGGTGAGCAGGTCGGCCCACTCCTGTTCGGCGAGGACGTCCTGGAGCATGAGGGTGTTCACGTAGACCAGGGCGGACTGGAGAATTCGCAGGCACAGGACGAACATCTCCTGCTCGTCGCGCCGGTTCGAGGCGATCTCCCCGCCTTTGCCATAGGCGATCACGGAGTTCGCACCGTTGGAGGACTCCATGACGTTCAGGCCCTCCTCGATCTCCCGCTGGAGGTCCCGCAGCCGCAGGTAGCGGGCCACGAAGATGGTCTTCTGGGCACGGCCGACCTCCAGCATCGCCGCGTAGGTGGGGTGGGAGGCGTTGCGGGTGAAGCGCCGCAGGATCGCCTCGGTGGACGCGGAGCGGGTTCGGATCGCGGTGGCGTACTTGATCATCTGGTCGTACTGCTGGGCGATGAGCTCCCAGCGGATCGGGCGGGTCAGCGCCGGGGTCAGCTGCGGGTAGGCGTCCGGTTCGCCGGCCACCGGCCGGTACAGCTTGACCTTGTTGATCCGCTTGATGCGGGGCAGCAGGTCGAAGTTGAGCAATCTCGTGATGCCGAACCCGATTTCCGACTGCCCATGCGAGTCCGTGTAGTTGGCTTCCACGTCCATGGTCGTGCCGTGCCGCATGGCGCCCTCGATCATCGCGGCGACCTCGGATGCGGTGCAGTTGATCAGCTGGGAGTGGATGGCCAGAGACTTCTTCTCCACGTGCCAGTAGATGAGCACCCCGCGGCCGCCGTAGCGCGAGTGCCACTCGGTGAACAGGTTCTGGTCGTAGGCGCGCACATGGGTGGAGTCGGAGGCGACCGCGGTCGAGCCCTGGCCCCACAACTCGGTGCTGCGGGCGGTGAAGGTGGCGTTCGCGATCTGGATGGCGATGGCGCGGGCAGCCTCGGCGGACAGATACCGACGGCGTACGTAGCGGAGTTCGTCCTCGGTGTGGCCGTGGCCGCCGGATGCCACGGCCTTGATCCCGGTGTTCGTGCCGTACGCGTAGATGACCAGCAGCAGGCGCTCCGCCAGCACCGCCGGCGAGAGGCTGCCGCCGCCGGACACGGAGGTGACCGCGCCCAGGCAGCCGGTCCGCAGCACCGCTTCCTTCAACATGTCGACGAGCGGCACGATGCCCCAACGCCGCTGTACCTCGCCCTTGATCCTGCGCAGATTGCGCGGCTCGGGCTGGGCCTCGGCCGCCGTCACCCGGATCGCCCCGGACTGCCGCTCGGCGATGTCCAGCCAGGACAGCTTCGGCATCTTGTCGTTGAGCAGGGTCAGCTCGGCCGTCATCTGCTCACGCAGCTCGTCGACGAACACCGCCGGATCCAGCGGCTTGCGCAGCTCACGGTAGTTCTCCACCCGCCGGGCCTCGAAGTCCTGCGGCAGGTCCTCCTCCGGGTTGCGCCACTTGTCGGCGCCGACCACCCAGATCTCCTTGCACTTGAGCTGATCGCGCAGAGCCTGGAAGGCGACGACCTCGTAGACCATGCGCACCACCCGGCGCCGGCCCCGCTTGTCGGCACGGTGCACGACCTCCGCCCAGTCCCCGCCCATCGCCTTGTGGACCGGCACCGTCTCGCCCAGCGGGTAGTACGTCGTGTTCCCGGCGCTCGCGTACCTGGCCACCAGCGCCAGGGCCTCGATCACGGGGCGGTGGGCGTGGTTGGAGGAGCGGAACTTCAGCACGTCCAGCAGCTTGATCAGCCCGCGCCGGTAGTGGTTGGTGTACGACGCCTTCAACGTGGTCTGCACCGTGCGCCGGTAGACCGGCCCCCGGGTCTTGAACTCGTGCACCAACTCCCGCAGCGTCGCCTCGCCCCCGGACACCGCCGGGAACACAACCTGGCGGACCGTCCCCTCCGGGGTGCCCAGCGACGCCTCGGCGAGCTTGAAGAGGATGTTCTCCTTGCCCGACACCTTCTTGAACGCGTTGATGAGCTGCTCGGTAACCTTCTTCTCCGCCCGCGCCCCGATCCGGTGCACCGTGGAGATCAGCAGCTCCACCAGCGTGTCCGTGATCTCCCGTTCCCGCTCGTGCAGCAAGGCGGCCAGCAAGGTCACCCGCAGCGGCACCGGGTGCGTCCGCAGGTGGGAAGGCCATTTCACCGCGGCCCGCGCCCGCCAGCCGGCCACCACCTTCGGCGCGACGTCGATGAACAGATCCGGCGGCAGCCCGATCGCCCGCACGTCAGCAGCTTGTCGATCTCGGTGAGCATCGTCTCCAGGCTCACGTTGCCCGGCGCTTCCTTGACCTTCGCCAGTACCGGCGGCGCGTCCTCGCCCTCCGTACCGCCACCTACGGGTCCGGCGTCGTCCTGGTCGGCGCCGGCCACCAGAGCCACGATCCGCTCGATGCTCTCCACGGTCAGCCGGGAGGAGATCAGGGCCGTCAGAGACTCCTCGGCCGCCCGCAGGGCAGCCCCCCACGATGCGGTCGCACCGGCCCGGCGTGGGCGGCTCGATGCTCTCCGTACGGCAGCACGCCAGCAGTTCCACCCGGACCTGCTCGGGCCTGCGTTCCTTGTGCGCGACGTGCTCGGCCAGATACGTCGTCAGCTTCTCCGCGTCCGCGACGCTGCACTCACGGAAGCCGAGGTGCTCCCGGATCTGCGCGCGGTGGTACTCGACCGTACGGCCCGTCCAGTCGTAGGACTCCAGCTCCGAGGCAGGAACCTGCACCTGCCGGGCGACGAACTCCACGGCCTCACCGGGCAGCTCTGCCCGGTTCCGGGGAAACCGGCCGTACTGCGTATAGAACTTCAGCAGCACGACGAAGCCCAGTCACGGTGCACCGCGCTTGCCGGACACGAGCACTTGCTCGTCCTTCAGCAGCGTCCAGTGCTCGACGAGTTCATCCAGGTCCAACGGAGTACGGGCCACGATCGCCGATCGTCCTCGCAGAGCTTCACCCACCGCAGCCGTACGGCCCCGGACTCACCCACACGGGTGACGCCCCGCAAGATCACTGCCGTTTGCGGCTGGTGACAGCGTTCTTACCGGCACCCCATGTACCAGCCACTTTGCCCGACTCGGCCTGACCCTCGCGGCCTGACCGCCGAATCGGGCAACAGGGTCTTCGGTATCCGGGGATCCACCGCTACGCTGCCTCGCACTTCAGCAGGGGGCGCCCGTCCTGTTGGGAGAGAACGTACTGCTGCGGTGTGGGTACCCGCCAGAGGCCGACACTGCCAGGGTGGCCTATCTCAACCCGCCCAAGCATTGGGCACGATTGCGAAATAGGCCACCCGATCTGGTGAACGTGGCGGCTTGGTATCACCCCGCCGTTGGTCGCAGTGGCAGGTTCTCTGGTGCACGTCGGTGGCTCATCACCGGCGTCCGCCTCATGCCGCCGTCGGCGGAGCAGGAGCAAGCTGCGAGACGTCCAGACGCCACCGAGGCGTTGTTGGGGCTGTTCGTTCTTCGGGCGTTGGCAGGTGGACCGTACGGGGCGAGGACCGCCGTACCCCCTTCTGCAGGGTGTTGGCCCGTTTCTCGTCGGCACGAGGCTTCGGCGCTCGGGCGCGTGACACGCTCCCGAGAGGCGGGAGCTTGTGTGTTCGCCCGGCACGCCGGGTGAAAGGACAACACCATGGTCGCGAAACGACCTGACGGCATTTTCCCGCGCATCGGCACCGACGCCTATGGCCGGAACCTCGCGGACGCCATCGAGAACACCTGCGCGGAACACGGGGTCGTCCCGCCTCCCCGGCAGGCGATCACCGAGGGGCTGGCCACCGCTCTCCCGGACACCGAGATCAAGGGCCTGATCACCAGCCGGAGCGGCAAGAAGGTACTTAAGCCCTCGGCCTACCGCCTCGTGCAGGCTGGCGAGGAGCAGGTACTCCTGCTGATGTGTGACGTTCATGGTGCTGCAGCCGTCCCGTGGGATCTCAACGACCGCACCGTCAGTTGCTGGTCGCCGCCCGTTCCTGAGGCCAGCCAGCGCGTTAAGGACCTCATCGCCGCCGAGTTGGCGCTGCACGAAGCCAGGAAGACCGCAAAGACCGCCGAGAGGGAGCGGGAAAGCTGCCGCCGTGCGGCTGGTGACGACACGTACGCCGCGCAGGCCCTGGCGGCGGCCACGCAGAAGCACGAGGACGCTGACAGCCGGGTGGGGGAACTCGAAGGCGAGCGCCAGGCACTCCTGGCCGCCCTCGGCGGCCGGCGGCCACGTCCTGTGGTCCGGGCGGCGGAGGAGGACGGAGAGTCGAAGGCAGCGCTCACTCTCGCCGAGCAGCCCTACGACGTGGCGGTCCACATGCAGCGGTACGCCGCCGAGAATCTGGAGCGCGCCGGGAAGAGCCGCGGCTACGACCTGGCCGAGTCCCTCGTGGACGCGGGCCAGCTCTCCAAGGGCATGAACGTTCTGCAGCAGTGGCAGATCATCCGCCCCGACGGCACGGTGTCGAAGCTGTGGCGGCTGGCGGCCGTGACTGGGAACAACCGGGCACTGGCCCGTCTCAACATCTTCCGCGTGCGGCCGGAACACCTGGTCACGGGGATGCCCCAGTCCCTCCTGCCCATGCCGAAGGGCAAGAAGGCTGATCCGGAGCTGCTGCTGCTGAGTCAGCGGGAGATCCTGAACCGGCTCTCCGACCGGCTCAACGAGGCCGTCGCCAAGCCGGAGACGGAGGCGACCGACCCGTCGGTCCGGGCCGGGAAGATCGCCACGATCTCCGCGGAGATCGTGATCGGCTGCACCAAGCCGGCGGCTCTGGAGCACGTCCTGCGGACGCTGAACGTCAACGACCACCTGCGCGGCATCCAGCCCTACGACGAGGATGCGCGCCTGATCGCCCTGTTCGCGACGCTCGTCGACGCCTACGCCAGGGAATCGCTCCTCGCGGACGCGCTCACCGAGGCGTTCCCCGACGCGCGTGGCGCGGATCTCCTCGACCTGGTCGGGGTACGCGACGCGTTGACCGCCAACGGGCCGCTCGACCCGCTCGTGCCGCTAGTGCCCGCTGGCGACTTTGTCTCCCCGGCCGTGCTCCGCGACATCGCAGTGCGCGCCATCACCGCGCTCGTGTTCCCCGAGATCCCGCCCGAGGCCCCGAAGCGGACGAACGCTCGGACCGTCCGTGACACGGGGCGCTTCTGGCCGATCGTCAGGGGGACGCTCCAGGAGCCGGCGTGGAGCCAGACCAAGGCGAGGACGGCAGAGGCACGCACCCGCCTGTGGTCCGCCGCCATCGCCCAGCTGTTTCTGCACCGGGGCAACATCCTGTCCGCCCTCGGCTTCTTCGGCGTCCCGGAGACCGCCAAGGGCGCCGGGCAGGACCCGCGATCACTCAAGGTGCTCCTCCTCGGGGCAGAGGCCGGCGACGCAACCGCCTGGGCCGCCCTCGTCCAGCGCATGGCACCGGCGCTGATCCACGCTCCGCAGCCGTTTATCACCGCTGGCCAGGGCAGCGAGGCAGGCGACGGCCGCAAGGGCGTGCGGCGCACCCCCAAGAGCGCCCTTGCCGCCCTCACCCTGGCGTACGCAGCAACCAGCGCCCCGGGCGTCAGCCGGGCCCTTCTCCTCGCGTTCGCGAAGGCCGTGCTGGAGCACCCGGACGCAACACAGCCGCCCGAGGCCGAAGACGGCAATTCTCTGATTTGTTACGGCGAGCAGCACTGGGTTGAGGGCCGGACGCCGATCACCGCAGGGATGGTAATCGCTCCAGACATCAAGGGGCGGCCCACCCACTACGTCGCAGACAAGGCATGGTTCGACGAGACCTTCCCGGTGGAACTCGGTCGCCCGGCCCCGGGCGACCCCGGAAGCGCAAGTGCTTCCACCACGGCCGGAATCAGCACGAATCCCACTGCCACCACCGCGCACGGCGCCCCGCCTGTCGACCCGCACGACCAACTGGCCGCGCTGCGCCGTGAGCTGCCCGCCCGTGTGGAACTCGTCGAGAGCGGCTACCAGCAGGCCGTGGACTCCGCCCTCAACCTGATGACGGACTTCGAGGAGGCGCACCGCCTGCGAGTCCAGCTCGAAGAGGACGCGCTCGCGGCCGAGCAGCGGATCGAGTGGATGGAGAAGCTGACGAAAGCCCGGGCCGCAGCCCGGGCCAGCGTGATGACGCTCGAACAGGTGGAAGCGCTGATCCTGCAGGTCTGACCGGCGCGGTAGACCCGACTCTGTCGGGTAAGGGTGGGCCCCTGGAAGTAGTTGAGGGGCCCACCTCCCTTTTACCGTGGCGTGCCCGAGGCCGGATGCCGCACTAACCTGGCCAGTCGCGCGGGTGGTCCAGGAGCGGGGGCCGAGGGTAGACGGGCCGGCCAGGCGGCGCGGCCGCATCACTGCGTGGCGGGCCAGGTGGTTGCGGTACGTGGGGGCGACCAGGCCCGACCGGTAGGCCGGGCTATGCACCATGCGGTCGGGCCCCACATAGCAGGCGTAGCGCTTGACCATGTTCAGGAACAGGCCGATTCTGCGGGGCATTCCATCAGACTTGTCCCGACGGAGGAGTCTGTGGACCTGTCGTCAGCGCGTCCACATCGTCGTTCGCAGTCTGATTGATTTGCTCTTGGTAGAGCCCAATTGCAAATATTTCGGGACCGGAGTTGCGATGAAATGCAAGTTCGCTGGAGGCAGACGCTCAGGACTGGAAACATCTTCATGAGGCATGTCACAGTTGCCTCATTGCAAAACCGCAGTTCATCAGAAAAGGGTTTCGTTAATGGCGAATGTTGCCTCTGCTTCAGCCCATATCCCTCAAGCCGTGCGTTCGAAGGACGGCGCGACCCTTCCGGCAGGAACGCGCGGTGATGCCCACCTCGCGGCGAACTGGGTCACCGGAGACGATAGCCTCACGGATGTGCCTCTCCCCAGCTCGCCTAGCGCCCCTGTCCACGCCGAGGCCATCCCTGCCGAGGCCGTGGCCAACGGCGAGGTCTATACTCGCCGATGGGTCGTCGACATGATCCTCGACCTGGTCGGGTACACCACCGACCGGGATCTTGATCAACTCGTCATCGTCGATCCCGCCTGCGGATCTGGCGCGTTCCTTCTTGGCATCGTTGAGCGCCTCAGCACGGTGTGCCGAAAGCTTGAACGGGACCTCCCCGTGAAGGGGGTCCGTGCCCTCGACCTGCTGAGTCGCAACGTGAAGGCGAGTCGTAGGGCGGTCGCAGGCGTCCTTGTTGCAGATGGCTGGGACCGCGAGACGGTTGACACCGTCGTCAGGCAGTGGATTCAGCACGGGGACTACCTCCTTGATGACGCAGGGAAGGCCGACTTCGTTGTAGGAAACCCTCCCTATATCCGCTTGGAAGATGTTCCAGACCAGCGGATGCAGCTTTACCGGAAGGGCCATCCGTCCATGGTTGGCCGCTCTGACATCTACGTCGGATTCTTCGAGAGGGGACTCGCTTCCCTCGCGCCCGGTGGGGCGCTCGGATTCATCTGTGCGGATCGCTGGATGCGCAACCAGTATGGCCGTGAGCTGCGTCGGCTAGTCGCCGACCAATTCAGCATGGATTTTGTTGCAACCATGCACGATGTTGATGCTTTCGAAGAGCAGGTGTCGGCCTACCCGGCGATTACGATCCTGCGTAATCACCCACAAGGAAAGTCAGTTGCGGTCGACACCGCGAAGTCCTTCGGACCCGACGAAGCCCGTCGGCTGATGGACTGGCTCGGCGACGAGGATCGAGCTGCTGCGAACACAAGCAGCTTCAAGGCGGCCCGACTGCCTCACTGGTTCTCGGCAGCAGACTCGTGGCCGGCCGGAAGCCCTGCACGCCTCGCCTTGCTTGAGGATCTGAACGACCGATTCCCCGTGCTTGAAGAGACCTTGACGAAGGTCGGGATCGGCGTGGCTACAGGATCTGACACTGTCTTTCTCACTGAGGACGACACGATCGTGGAGAAGGACCGCCTTCTCCCCATGGCGATGGTGAAGGACGCCAAGAGCGGGCACCTGGAGTGGCACGGCACCCACATGGTCAACCCGTGGGATGACGATGGCGAGCTGGTAGACCTCGACAAGTACCCCAGGCTGAGGGCTTACTTCGAGAAGCATCGGGCAGCTCTCGAAGGTCGTTACGTGGCGAAAAAGCAGCCCGACCGTTGGTACAAGACGATCGACAAGATCGACTCACGTCTGACGGGTCGGCCGAAGCTGCTGCTTCCGGACATGAAGCTAACAATTCATCCGGTACTGGATGAAGGTGGCTACTACCCCCACCACAACCTCTATTACGTTGTGTCCGACACATGGGACATCAAGGTTCTAGGAGGACTCCTCCTGTCTCGCGTGGCCCAGACCTTCGTTGAGGCATACGCGGTGAGGATGCGGGGCGGCACACTCCGCTTCCAAGCCCAGTACCTGAGGCGTATCCGGGTTCCTCGCCCCGAGGCCATTTGTCAGACCGATGCTCTAGCGTTGGCACACGCGTTTGATCACCGCGATGTGCAAGCCGCCACCGAGGCAGCCCTCCGCGTCTACGGGATCGAGCGCATCCCGGACTGACGCTGACATGGGGGACTGATGAGCACCCAACTAACCTGGGACAATGACGCCTTGAACCGGGCTGTCCACACGATGTGGGCGGCCCGTTCGCGTGGCACGCAAAGCGGGAAGCACATGGCTGCGGTCGAAGACCTCGTGATCGAATCCGCGACAGAGGCTTGCAAGGGCACCCCCATTACCTTCTTGAGAGGTGAGGCCGCCACGCTTCCCGGGGTTTACCGGCCACGCAAGAACTGGGACATCGTTGCCCTGGATGGGGACCGTCTCGTTTTTGCCATTGAGATGAAATCTCAGTCCGTGGAGAAGATCAGCAATAATGCGAACAACCGAAATGAGGAAGCCATCGGGAGTGCTACCGACTTGAGGCTTGCCCACAAGAAGGGGCTACTCGGAAGGGATAGAGGTGATGATCATAGGCCCTGGATCGGGTATTTCTTCATTCTGGAAGAGGCGCTGGGGTCGACGCGGCCGGCCCGGCAGCAAGTGAGTGCTGCTCTCCCGACGGATCCCGCTTACGGGACTCACCCGTCCTATGAGGACCGATATCGATTGCTTTGTGAACGCTTGTTGGAGAACAAGCTCTACGATGGAGCGTGCTTCCTCCTCTCGAATACCACCCCAGGCGCCCTGGTTAAGCAACCGGACCCGAGTGCTGGTATTGATTTTGGTAGCTTTATGGCATCCCTTGCGGGGTATCTCGCAAAGTACTGCGCCAACAGGACCTGAACCGGGATGGGCCGGGGGTCGTGTTTCGGCCACGGGGAGCGTCGAGACGGCGTGGTCCACTAGCCTGACCTCTGGCTTCGGTGGTCGAGGCCCGCAGCGTCGAGAGCTGTGCCAGTCTCGTGCGGCCCGCCCACTGGCTGCACGTCGATCATGGTGGGTCCGTGGACGGAAAATTTGAACTCGCAGTCCGGAAGTACTGGGAGACGCGAGAGCGGCAGAGCGCGAGGCAAATCGCTGAGGGGAAGCAGGATGCGGGGCTCCGCGGCGCCGTTACAGGTGGCGCCCATCTTGATGCTCTGACGCAAATGATCGTGGAACACTTCGTGAACGTACTTGAGTACCCGGACAGCTCGATTTTCCTGGGCAAGAAAGCTGAGCTGCCTGGGTATTATCGGCCAACCAAGCAATGGGATCTCATCGTCAAAAATGGAACCCAGCTGGTTGCGGCTATCGAGTTCAAGTCGCAGTCCGGGCCCTCGTTCGGGAACAACTTCAATAACAGAACAGAAGAAGCGATCGGTAGCGCTGTAGATACTCAGCGTGCCATCGCCAAGGGCCTCCTTGGCGATGCCCGACCCTGGCTGGGATACGTATTCCTGTTGGAGGGCGCAGGCGGATCCACGCAGAGTGCGAAGCGAGACTTCAAGCCGAGCTTCAAAGTGGACGAGGCGTTTGAGGGGCGCCCTTCATACGCTGACCGTTATCAAGTGCTTTGCCGCAGACTCGTCGAGGATGGACTCTATGACGCTGCCTGTTTCGTCTTGGCCCCCAAAGATCCCGAACGTCCAATCAGTCAACCCGACCCGAAGCTAGAATTTGCGGGATTCATCGACTCGCTTACGAAGCACGTACGGAAGGAGCCAGGGCTCTAAACGAGGTTGCTTCGAGTGTGAGATTCCCAAGTCACCTAGGGTCCACTGCAGAGCAGTGTGGGTGCGCGCCTGAGTATGGCGCTTCACGATCGAGAAGGGGCAGGCTGGCGCGGAGGCCGTCCAGGCTGTTGAGATCGGACAGGGGCCGCTGCCGGTCACCTGTCACCCAAACCTGCACCAGACCCGAGAGCTGAAATGGCCGCATGGAGGGGTCCTCGTCCGGGCCTGCGGAGCGAGGCGCACTGGGCACCGTCGAAGTGGGTATGCCCGTTCCCCTTCCGAGCCAGCGATGTGTTTTCCGCCCCCTGAGTTCAGTGGCGAGGGGGCTGGCAGCCGGACGGCGATCGGTCGGGTGGGACCGGCGGCCGAGGGCGATGGACCGGGCCTTCAGTCGCGAGGAGAACCAGCTTGGCACGCTCGCTGGCGTACCGGTCCGAGGACGGTGGATCCGCGGCGACGTCCTCGGCGAGGCGCGCTACGAGGTACTGCTCGGAGTCCTGGGCGAGCGGGTAGAGGCCAACCGTCGTGCTCAACGCGAGCGGTTGGCCACCCTGACGGGCGATGGACTCGATACGTTTCTCGACGGCCGTCTGCTTACAGTCGTACGCCCTGTCGACGTCTCCCGACCGAGCTGGGGTCGGATCAGCGCAGAGCTGATGGAGCAGTCCTGAGGCCCGTACCCTCCCAGTTGCGTCTGCGCCTCTCCCCTCCCGATGACGAACGCGACGACATCCCACACGCCGAGTGCGATGTCAGGGGACTGCGTTCACTGCCGTGCCGTGCCGAGGTGGCAAGGGACCCTGTGAGACGCCAGCCTGTGCGGCGATTCTGACGGTGTCAGTGCTGCGTCCTACAGTGTCCGTTCAACTGCGGGCATTTGGGGGCGGTATGGCGAGCGGGAAAGTGACCGGCGCGGCGGTGGCAGGGCAGGGGCGCTATCTCTACGAGCGGCTGGGGGAGAAGACGTTTCAGCAGCTGTGCAGCGCACTACTAGCCCATGTCTTCAGCGATACCCGTTGCTACCCGGTCGGGCATGCCGATGGCGGACGCGACGCCACCCGCCAGGACGGTGAACGGCTGATCGTCTATCAGGTGAAGTGGACCAGCAAACCCGGGCAGAGTCCGGTCGCGTGGCTGAATGACGCGATCGCAGGCGAGGCCGACAATAGCCGCCGTCTGGTGAAGGAAGGCGCCACGGCCTACTACCTGCTGACGTCGGTAGCCGGGACTGCCGTGCCCAAGCGCGGTTCCATGGACACGCTGGATACCGCCCTGGCCGAGCACGCCCGCCAGTTCGGCATTCCCTTCTCGATCTGGTGGCGTGATGACATCAACGCGCGCGTGGACGCTTCGCCCACCGAGCTGAAGTGGGCGTACTCCGACATGCGATGAAGGTCATCGCCACCCAGTGGGAGGAGGACGCCAAGGTCAAATTCAAGCAGGTGGAGCTAATATTGCAGCCGCAGTTGACGTGACTGCCCGCGAGCCGCTCGTTGCGCCAGTCATGGGTGGGGATGTCACGGTTGACGAGGTGCACGGCTGGACTGCGGGCCTGGATGGTCTGCACGCTCGGATCAGCGCCGAGCCGGTCAGGAGAAGACTTTGCCGCCCGCTACCTCTACGACTTCGCCGGCGCGGACCAGCGTGCCTTCGACCGTGCAGAAGTCCTGCGGGAACTGGTGCGCAGGGGCTACTGGCTCAACACCACCCGCTTCTTTGCGGGCTTTGCCAGGCCCAATGAGCTGGCCGGGATGGTGGAGACTCTGGAAGAGGAACGCGATGAGGGCGCCCGCCCCCGTCAACTACGCCTGTCCGCCTGGGTCTTGCTGGCCGACGGCGTCTTCAGTGGCCGCTCCCGCACCCAGCGGCGGGCTGCCGCTCTCTTTCTCGACGACCTCAGCGTCCGCTTCATCCACCACGAACTGACGACCAACGACGACCTGCCTCTGCCCACCGCCGACCGCGGAGCCAGACACCTGGCTGAGGCTCTGCTGGAACAGGTCGCGAACAATCCTGCGTCCTCCGCGTCCGCCGAGCAACTGCAGATCGCTGTCCTTCTCCTGGATGACGCCGAAGCCTTCCACACCTGGTGGCACCCCCGTATGCAGGACGCCCTGGGCACCGACCGGGAAGACGCCTGGCTGACCATCGGCACCCCTTTCCACTGCGCGCGGCGGCTCACCCACCCCGAATTCGACCGCCTCGCTCTCGCCGGGGACACCGTCGCCGCTGCGGCTCTTCGAGCCGGACTGTCCCCGCCGCCTGGCTCCCCGCACGAGCAGATGCTTGTCCAGGCAATTCTCAATGGCCACGCCAGCGAAGTGAGCTGCCCTCCTGCCACCTATGCTGCAGACATCTTGCGCATCCTGCGTCCGCAGAACTTCCTCCGCCTGGCGGACAGTGGCTCGGCATCCCTTCTGGAAACCGTCGGCCACCACGCTCCTGAACTGCCCGCCCAGCAGCGCCAAGCGGCCCTGGCCCGTCTGAAAGAACGCCGTGCGGATTTCGAGACGGTGCAGTCCGCTCTCGTCTTCAGCAAGGGACAAAAGCGCACTACCTCGCCCTGGAGCAATACGGCCCGTGCTCTCACCGCCCTTCTAGGACCCTGCTGGCTGGCAACAGAGATTACGGTGATTGGTGCCGCGGCCACCGACTTCACCACCGGCGGAGACATCACTCCCGGCTCGCAACCTCTGGGGAATTCCCCTGACCACGGACGGCTGCTGCACGAACTGCGCAGCCACCGCACCACCGGCTCCTGGTGGTATGAGCAGTTCACCGCCCACACCGATCCGCTTTCCCGCGCCACCTGGGCACTGGGCCTGCTTGCGATAGCGGACCAGACTGTTCTGGAGGTCTTTCTGCCCGACTTGGACGAAGCCCTCCGGGCGCTTCCCGGCGATGTGCTTCAGGCCCTGCTCATGAGTTCAAGCCGCTTGGGCGCGACCCTCGCACGTCCCCTGTCCCCGGTCGTGCTTGACGTTGCCGCGTCCCTCGCCCCCTGTACCGTCCTCGCGGTCGCCCACTACGTCGCGCACCCGCGGCAGCCGCTGAGGGAGAAGGAGCTGCGCCCCCTTGCCGATGATGCCTTGGCAGCCATGGCCGCGTACGGCATTGCTGCCTGGCCTGCTCACCTGGCACTCACCGCACGCATGACCAACACCCCTGCCCCCGGTACTCTGGCTGCTCTGAAGGCGCATGGCTCCCGCGTTCAGGTACAGAGCGAGGTGCACCGGCTCACTGACGACGCTGCCGCCCTTGTCCTCAAGTCTCCGTTCGACTACCCCATGTCTTTCGTGATGGCAGCGGACCGGACGCTGAGCAGCGGTCGTGACGCCTACCTGGCCGATGTGGCCGAGGGTTCCAACTGGTTCTCCCCCGCTCGAGACACTGCCGGACTGTAGAGCCGCGACCTTTTCCCAGCACGGGACTGGCGCACGGAAGTATTGGTGGAGGCAATCGCATTCCTGGGGGAGTGCGATGCTTGCCGCGCTTCATAGGGTTGTTACCTACAGAGGGCTCGCTTTGTAGGGGCGGGCTGCGGCGGGAGCTGACTCCTGACATCTCCGACCGAAGCGTCTCAATCATTTTGTGTCGTTCGCGGGGCAAGGCGGTGGGCTGAGTGGCTGGTTCGGGCGAGTGTGTCTGGAGTACTGCCCTGAGTGGCTCACCTGCAATGTGTCACTCGTGACCGCCCGTCCAAACTGGCAGCTACGCCGGCATGACGACCGTCGACGGGGGTGGAGAGACGATTGATGCATCAGACCCTGTCCCGGTCGCAGACGCTGCAAAGGGCGCCGAGGTAGTTCTCGGGGTGGACACGCACCGCGACTTCCACGTTGCAGTTGTGCTCTCGATGACAGGGAACACCCTCGCCCTGGTGTCGCCAGTCGAGGCAGGTACGCCGCGCGGGCCGGTGCCGTAGTTCGCGTGCCAGGGAAGGCACGGTTCGGGCAGCCCGGTCTCAGAGTCGGTCTCCAGCGTCTGCGTACAGTCGGTGGGTGACGTCGGCGAGGTCCTCGACCAGTTCGGGAGAGACGGGCATGTGTGCACCTCCTGCGGACGATTCGGATTAGTCGTTACGCGCTGGGGGCTTGTGATTGAGTCCCGGACCGTGCGAACGAAGATTGCTCTGTTCTCCTCGGCAATCTGGATGTTGCGTTTGAAGCCTTCTAGGAACCGGGAGCTTGCGTCGTTGATCTCTTCCTGCAGCTCACCGAGAGTGGTTGCCCTACGTACCCACTCTTCCGTTTCGGCAGTAGAGTGCTCCATATTGACCACGAGCTGCTCCAACTCCTCTATGGAGTAAAGTTCTTCCAGCTTCTGAAGGTCGTCTGCGTGGCGCAGCAGCTCGTTGAGATGCTCGAACGGAAGTCCATGCGGTCATCTTTTTCGACGAAGTCGGGCCCCTGGTAGTCGCTGGCTACATCTCACCCAGCTGGCGTCGGCGAGACGGGTGGGTTTGGTTGCCGAGAGAAACAACGAGTCCTTCACGATCTCTATGAAATTTACTGAAGACTGATGGTCGTGGGCAGAGCGCCGGCGGCCCTGCTGAAATCAGTGCTGGCAGTGGGGAGACGTTCACGGTTGGATCTCTGTCTTGCGTGTGTAGCAGTGCGCTCGCGGTGAAATACATGAGTGGGTGAGGTTGAGCGTTGCATTTCGAGATGGCAACGTGGTGCGATACCCGCGTCGTTGGTACTTCAATATGTGTTGTGGCCTGTGCCCTCGACCGGGTCACCAGCGACGGATTGTCTGTGTTCGACGCGCGCTGTTTCTTCCCTGTCCTGCGATTCCGCCAGGTGGCCTCCTGAGGGAGGTCGATGGCTGTGATGGACAAGATCTCGTCGTGCAGGGCGATACATAGCAGACGATCCCCGGTTAGCGAAACCGGGGGTCGTACCGAGTATTGAGGGTGTTCGCATTCGGCTGTGCTCAGCAGTGGAGCCGTGGCGGACGAAGCAGGCAGCGCCGCAAACCTCGCACGAGGAGAGCGCTGTTGTCTGCTGCCCTGATGACTGCGGTGCCCTTCGCTGAAAGGCGGCGATGGCGCCGCCAATGTGGAGTTTCCGCGCCCTCAAGGAGAGTGAGCGATCCTGTCTCAACCGATCAAGAAGCTGCCGCCGAACGCGAAGGGCCAGGTCCGGTACCGGTTTGTGGTCGACGTCGGGACCGACCCGGCCACTGGGAAGCGTAAGCAGCTGACCCGTACCCTCGGCACGCTCAAGGAGGCGCAGGCCGAGTACGCACGTATTGCGGTCCGTCGCCACAATGGGGCGCTCGTGTCGCGCAACAAGATGACCGTGAACGAGTGGCTCGACCAGTGGCTCGCCAAGAAGGCGGAAGACCTGGAAGAGACCACGATCTCCACCTACAGGGTGACCCTGGATCGTGTCCGGGGCAGGCTTGGGCACATCCGGCTCCAAGAGCTCACCGAGGATGATGTCGAAGCATGGATGCTGTGGGCGCTTCGGGAGGGCCGCGTACGCGCCACGAAGGCCGGTCCTGGTCTGGGGGTGACCTCGGTAGAGATGTCCCTCACGCGGCTGAAGGAAGCCCTCAACCGGGCCGTGGCGCGGCGCCTGGTCGCGGTGAATGTGGCCCAGGAGGTCAGGATCCCCCGAAAGGTGCGCAAGGCGGAGCGGCAGGCCAAGGCCGAGGTGCCGCCCTGGAGTGTCACGGAGGTCCATGCCTTCGTACTCGCGGTGAGGGACCACCGACTGTACGCCCCGCTCCTCCTGTCGTTGATGGGTCTGCGCCCGGCGGAGGTGTGCGGCATGCGTTGGGTCGATCTGGACCTGGACACAGCCACCCTGGCCGTTGCCAACACCCGCACGCTGATGGGGAACAAGACCGTGGTGGAGAAAGACACGAAGTCGCTCGCCGGCGAGCGGAGCCTTCCGCTGCCCGCTCTGGTCAGAGAAGCCCTCATGAACTTCAAGGCCACTCAGGCTGCCGAGAAGCTGGCGACGGGGCGGACGTACGAAGACAGCGGGTACGTACTGGTGGACGAACTCGGGACGCCGCTCACTGTGCGGCAGCTGCGTGAGCAGGCGTACAAGGTCATGGCCGAGAGCGCGCTGCGGCGGGTCCGTTTGTACGATGCCCGTGCGAGTTGCTTCACCTACCTGGCGAACAACGGGGTTCCCGACCATCTCCTTGCCCGATGGGCGGGGCACGCCGATGTGAGGACCACGAAGCGCTGGTACGTGAAGCCGGACGTGGAAGACCTCCGCTCGGCGGCGGATGTCTGGAGTGGTCTGACCCGTCCGCCGACCCCTGTCGTGAGAGAAATGTGAGACGTGGGAGCGTGGTCGGGTGAGCGAGACGACTACGAATACCCTGCAATACCGCTGTGACGGGCCTGAAGACGCCCCGGTCCTGGTCCTGGGCCCTTCTCTCGGGACAACATGGCACATGTGGGACCGCCAGATACCCGAACTCGCCGGGAGCTGGCGGATCGTCCGCTTCGACCTGCCCGGCCACGGCGGTGCCCCCGCCCTCCCGGCGCTCTCGGTCGCCGAGCTCGCCGACCGGCTGATCGCCACCCTCGACGAGCTGGGCGTACAGCGCTTCGGCTACGCGGGCAGCGCGATCGGCGCGGCCGTCGGCGCGGACCTGGCCCTGCGCCATCCGCAGCGGCTCGCCTCGCTGGCGCTGATCGCCGCCTCGGCCCGGTTCGGCACCGCCGACGAGTTCCGCCAGCGGGGCGTGGTGGTGCGCAGCAACGGCATGGACCCGATCGCCCGCGGCGTGCCCGAGCGCTGGTTCACGCCCGCGTACGCGGCGGCCCAGCCCGCCATCGTGGAGTGGGCCGTCCAGATGGTCCGCACCACCGACCCCGGCTGCTACATCGCCGCCTGCGAGGCGCTGGCCGCCTTCGACATCCGCGCCGACCTCGCCCGTATCGGCGTCCCCACGCTGGTGCTGGCCGGAGCCGAGGACCGGGTGACCGGGCCCGGCGACGCGCGCACCCTGGTCGCCGGGGTGCCCGACGCCCGGCTCGCGGTGGTGCCCGGGGCCGCGCACCTGGCGCCGGTGGAGCAGCCCGCCGCGGTCACCGATCTGCTCGTCCACCACTTCTCGACGGCCTGGCACGAGACGCTCCCGGCGATCCCGGTACCGGCCGCGCCGCCGGTCGCCGCCGCCGTGCCGCAGTCGCAGTCGCCGCAGACCCTGCACGTCCCCGTCCCCATGGCCGCCGAGCCCGTACCGTCCCCGGCGCCCGAGGGCCCCGGGCGGCCCGACCCGTACGAGCGGGGCATGAAGCTGCGGCGAGAGGTCCTCGGGGACGCGCGCGTGGACGCCGAGACCGCCGACGCCGACGGCTTCACCGGCGACTTCCAGGAGCTCGCCACCCGCTACGCCTGGGGCGAGGTGTGGGCCCGCGACGGGCTCGACCGGCGCACCCGGGCCGTCGTCGCGCTCGCCGCGCTGGTGGCGGGCGGCCACCTCGACGAGGTCGCGGCCCACACCCGCGCCGCGCTGCGGGCCGGGCTCACCCCCGACGAGATCAAGGAAGTGCTGCTCCAGACGTCCGTGTACTGCGGCCTCCCGGCGGCGAACGCGGCCTTCCGGGCGGCCGCCGTGGTCATCCGCGAGGAGACCACCCCGCGGCCCTGAGCCGTCCGGGCGACACGGCGTCCGCCGTAGCAGGATGGGGGCATGAGCCTGAAGCTGACCAAGAAGACCCACGCGTGCGTCCGGCTGGAGAAGGACGGCCGGACGCTGGTCATCGACCCCGGCGCCTTCAGCGAGGCGGACGCCGCGCTCGGCGCGGACGCCGTCCTCGTCACCCACGAGCACCCGGACCACTTCGCCGAGGACCGGCTGCGGACCGCTCTGGAGGCCAACCCGGCGGCCGAGATCTGGACCCTGCGCAGCGTCGCGGAGAAGATCTCGGCGGCCTTCCCCGGCCGCGTCCACACCGTCGGGCACGGCGACGCCTTCAGCGCGGCCGGGTTCGACGTCCAGGTCCACGGCGAGCTGCACGCGGTGATCCACCCGGACCTCCCGAGGATCACCAACATCGGCTTTCTGGTGGACGGTTCGCTCTTCCACCCCGGCGACGCGCTCACCGTCCCGGACCACCCGGTGGACACACTGATGCTGCCGGTGCAGGCGCCCTGGAGCAAGATCTCCGAGGTGATCGAGTACGTACGGGAGGTCGGGCCGCGCCGCGCCATCGACATCCACGACGCGCTCCTGACCGACCTCGCCCGGCCGATCTACGACACCCACCTGGGCAATCTGGGCGGGGCCGACCACGCCCGGCTGAGCCCCGGGGACTCGACCGACCTGTGACAGCGGTGACTGTCGGACCCCGCCGTTAGGCTGTCGGACATGCGCATCGCGACCTGGAACGTCAACTCGATCACCGCCCGGCTGCCCCGTCTCCTGGCCTGGCTGGAGAGCACCGGCACGGATGTGCTGTGCATCCAGGAGACCAAGACCACCCTGGAGGGCTTCCCCGCCGCCGAGCTCCGCGAGCTGGGCTACGAGTCGGCGGTCCACGCGACGGGGAGGTGGAACGGAGTGGCGCTGGTCTCCCGGGTCGGCCTGGACGACGTGGTGCTCGGCCTGCCCGGCGACCCCGGCTTCGAGGACACCCTGGAGCCCCGCGCGGTCTCGGCGACCTGCGGCGGAGTCCGCCTGTGGTCGGTGTACGTGCCGAACGGCCGGGAGGTCGGCCACGGTCACTACGCGTACAAGCTGGCCTGGTTCGAGGCGCTGAAGGCGGCCGTCGCCCAGGACGCGGCGGGGGAGCGGCCGTTCGCGGTGCTCGGTGACTTCAACGTCGCCCCGACCGACGAGGACGTCTTCGACGTGGCGTTCTTCGAGGGCCAGACCCATGTCACCCCGCCCGAGCGGGCCGCGCTCGCCGCGCTGCGCGAGGCGGGCCTGTCCGACGTGGTGCCCCGCCCCCTGAAGTACGACCGGCCGTACACGTACTGGGACTACCGCCAGCTGTCCTTCCCCAAGAACAGGGGCATGCGCATCGACCTGGTGTACGGCAACGGGCCGTTCGCCAAGGCCGTCAAGGACAGCTACGTGGACCGCGAGGAGCGCAAGGGCAAGGGCGCCTCCGACCACGCCCCGGTCGTCGTCGACCTGGAGATCTGAGAATCGCACTCCGCGTGCCCTGTGGTGCGCAGGTCTGTGCGAATGGGACGCTTGCCGCCATGAACATCCTGGACAACTGGCGCAAGCGGCACGGCTCGCAGCGGACGGCGGCGCTCGCCGAGGCGGTGGAGACCGATCCGGAGGGCGTGGGCGAGCTCCTCGCGGAGTGCGAGCTGCTCCGGGTCAGGGCGCAGCAGGCGGGGCTCGAACTCGACGACAGCCCCGCGTCGTTGGCGGCGCTCGACCAGCTGCCGCCGCACTGGCGGGACGACCCGGAGGAGCTGCCCTGGCTGGGCAACGACGCGGGTCTGTATCTGGGGACGGTGCTCGTACGGACGGTCGAGGGCGCGTCCTGGCAGGTGTGGCCGGGCGGGCAGCCGGTGGTGCGGCTCGCCTCGGGGCGTGAGATCGACGTGGTGGGCGCCGGGGTCGAGTGGGCGGAGAGCGGCACGCCCGAGCTCTCGCAGGTGTACGCGGAGGCCTCCGAGGTCTGACCGTTCCGTGCGCGGAGGCCCCCGCGGCGGCGCCTCAACTCACCGGTAACCCAAAATACGGTTTATGTCCTGTTCGTGCGTGTCGGGGTGAAGTCCCTTTCCGGGCTGGATAGTTTGCGCTGACCTCGACACCGCGATGAGTGGGCAGGACAGTGTATGGCCGTCGATCCGTTGATCGAGCTGCGTGACGTCAACAAGCACTACGGGAAGCTGCACGTCCTCCAGGACATCAACCTCACCGTCGGACGCGGGGAGGTGGTGGTCGTCATCGGCCCGTCCGGCTCGGGCAAGTCGACGCTCTGCCGGACGATGAACCGCCTGGAGACGATCGAGTCGGGGTCGATCTCCATCGACGGCCGACCGCTGCCCGAGGAGGGCAAGGGGCTCGCGGCGCTGCGCGCCGAAGTCGGCATGGTCTTCCAGTCCTTCAACCTCTTCGCCCACCGGACCGTCCTCGCCAATGTCTCGCTCGCCCAGATCAAGGTCCGGGGCCGCAAGAAGGAGGAGGCCGACCAGCGCTCGCACGAACTCCTCGACCGGGTCGGCCTCGCCTCCCAGGCCGGCAAGCTGCCCGCGCAGCTCTCCGGCGGCCAGCAGCAGCGCGTCGCCATCGCCCGCGCGCTCGCCATGAGCCCCAAGGTCATGCTCTTCGACGAGCCCACCTCCGCGCTCGACCCGGAGATGATCAACGAGGTGCTCGAAGTCATGCAGCAGCTCGCGCGCGACGGCATGACGATGGTCGTCGTCACCCATGAGATGGGCTTCGCGCGCTCCGCCGCCAACCGCGTCGTCTTCATGGCCGACGGAAAGATCGTCGAGGACCGCACCCCCGACGAGTTCTTCACCAACCCGCACAGCGACCGGGCCAAGGACTTCCTCTCCAAGATCCTCAAGCACTGAACGGGGAGTGGACGCAACCATGACGCGTACGCGACGCGCGCTGGGCGCCCTTGCACTGGTCCTGGCCACCGCCGGGTGCGGCAAGTCGGGCAGCCCGCCGGTCAAGGGGCCCCAGTCCGACCAGCTGCCCCACTACCAGGTCGTGACGGGCTTCTCGCTGCCGGACTCCGCGGTGTGGCGGCGGGCGAAGAACCGCGGTCATCTGGTGGTCGGTGCCAAGGAGGACCAGCCGTACATGGGCGAGAAGGACCCGGCCACCGGCGGCTACTCGGGCTTCGACATCGAGATCGCCAAGATGATGTCCGCCTCGCTCGGCTTCGACCCCAAGACGATCGCCTTCAAGACCATCGCCTCCGCCAACCGCGAGACCGCCCTGCAGAACGGCCAAGTCGACTACTACGTCGGTACCTACACCATCAACGACAACCGCAAGAAGCTCGTCGGCTTCGCCGGGCCGTACTACATGGCCGGCCAGGGCCTGCTCGTGCGCACCGACGAGGACGACATCAACGGGCCGCAGGACCTCAGCGGCAAGCGCGTCTGCTCGGCCGCGGGCTCCACCCCGTACCAGCGCATCCAGAAGGACTACCCGAAGGCCGACCTCGTCGCGTACGACACGTACTCCGTCTGTGTGGACAACCTGCTCACCTTCCAGGTCGCCGCCGTCACCACCGACGACACCATCCTCAGCGGGTACGCGGCCAAGGTGCCCGACGAGCTGAAGGTGGTCGGCAAGCCCTTCTCGAAGGAGCCGTACGGCGTCGGTGTGCCGCGCAGCGACAACGCCCTGCGCTTCGCCCTCGACAACGCCATCGAGACCCACGAGAAGAACGGCGACTGGCAGAAGGCGTACAACGCGACGCTCGGCCTGTCGGGACGCAAGGCCGCGCCCGCCCCGCCCATCGACCGCTACCCGGCGAGCTGAGGCCCCGCATGGACGTACTGACCAAGAACTTCTCGCTGTACGCCAAGGGCTTCCTCGGCACCGTCGAGCTCACCGTCTACGCCTCGGCCGTGGCGCTCGTGCTCGGCTTCCTGATGGCCTCCTTCCGGGTTTCGCCGGTCGGCTCGTTCCGGGCGCTCGGCACCGTCTGGGTCAACGTGCTCCGCAACACCCCGCTCACGCTGCTCTTCTTCGCGGTGCTGCTCGGGCTGCCGCGTTTCGGTCTGGTGCTCCCCTTCAAGCTGTTCGCGGTGATCGCGCTCGGCTGCTACACCTCGGCGTTCATCTGCGAGGCGCTGCGCTCGGGCATCAACACCGTGCCCACCGGCCAGGGCGAGGCGGCCCGGAGCCTGGGGATGACCTTCGGCCAGACGCTCTCCGGGGTGGTCCTGCCGCAGGCCTTCCGCTCGGTCATCCCGCCGGTCGGCTCCACGCTCATCGCGCTCGCCAAGAACTCCGCCATCGCGGGCGCCTTCAGCGTCATCGAGCTGCTCGGCACGTACAAGACGCTCAGCGAGCTCGGTTACGACATCATCTGGACGTTCATCTGGATCGCCGTCGGCTATCTGATCATCACGCTCACCATCAGCGCCGTCTTCAACCTCCTGGAGAAGTACTGGGGAGTCGCCCGATGACCGCACAGCTGTCCGGAGAAGCCACCGCCCTCTACGACATCCCCGGCCCGAAGACCCGGCAGCGGCACCTGCTCTACGGGGTCGTCTCGACGGCCCTGATCCTCGCCCTGCTCGGCTGGATCCTCTATCTCCTGTTCGACACCGACCAGTTCACCTCCACCAAGTGGACGCCCTTCGAGTACGAGGGGATCCAGCGGCTGCTGCTGCGCGGGCTCGGCAACACGCTCAAGGCGTTCGGGTTCGCGGCCCTGTTCTCACTGGTGCTCGGCGCGGTCCTGGCGACCGGGCGGCTCTCCGACCACCGGGCGGTCCGCTGGCTCGCCACCCTGCTGGTCGAGTTCTTCCGCGCCATGCCCGTCCTGGTCATGATCTTCTTCATCTTCGTGGCGCTGAAGGTGCAGCCGTTGCCGGCGCTGGTGGCCGGACTGACGCTCTACAACGGCTCGGTGCTCGCCGAGGTGTTCCGCTCCGGCGTCAACTCCGTGGAACGCGGCCAGAAGGAGGCGGCATTCTCGCTCGGGATGCGCAAGACGCAGGTCATGACGTACGTGCTGGTCCCCCAGGGGATCCGGGCGATGCTGCCGACCATCATCAGCCAGCTGGTGGTCGCGCTGAAGGACACTTCGCTCGGCTATCTGATCACCTATGAGGAGTTCCTGCACGCGGGGAAGCTCATCGCCTCGAATCTCGACTACGATTTGCCGTTCATCCCCGTGGTGATGGTGATCTCGCCGATCTACATCGGGATGTGCATGCTGCTCTCCTGGTTCGCCACCTGGATGGCCAGGAGACAGAAGCGCAATCCCAAGACGGAGGCCGTGGAAGTCGCCCCGGCCGAACCAGGGACGCTGCTGCCAGGTGCGCAGTAGCAAGGGGGCAAGGCCCACCCGGCAGCAGCCGGTGATCACTCCTCGCGGAGAGGGACCGTCAGATACGACGGGTCTGACGCGGGTGAGGAGAAGGTCAGCTGCGCGCCGGTCGGGTTGTGCTCGATGTAGAGCGGGTCGACGGTGTCCACCACCAGTGCCAGACGGTGGCCGGCCGGTACGTCGTACGACGTGGAGAACAGCTCCAGGTCGACGGCGAACGGGCGGCCGGGCGTTCGGCCGTGGAAGGTGTAGGGGGCGTTGCTGACCAGCTTGCCGAGGCCGAGCGGGCCCACGTCGTACAGGTATGCGACGAGGGTGCCGCTCTCCTTGGTGGGAGTGACGGTGGTGTGCAGCGCGGCCGTGCCCCGGATGCGGTGCGGCGTGTCGTACCGCTCCGACTGCCAGACCGCCGCGAACGCGCGCGGCAGCAGCGGGATCGAGGCCATCGGCGGGAGCTTGGTGAACTGGTCCAGGATGTTCGAGAGGAACAGGATGCCGCCGTCGGCGCCCGAGTCGACGTTGGCGAAGATCCGCTTCGAGCCGCCCAGCGGCAGCTTCTCCTTGGCCGCCCCGACCGCCTGCCAGCTCGGATAGCCCTCGTAGGAACCGTCGGTGCGGGACTTGAGCTGGACCGGCTGCTCCTTGTCGATGCCGTTGGCGTCGCCCTTGAGGTAGTGGTCGAACCAGCGGTGGGCGTCCGTCCAGACGTCGTTGGGCAGGCCGAGCAGGCCGGTGGCCTCGGCGGTGGCGTGGTCGCCGGGGCGGAACTCCAGGCGCTTGGGGCCGGTCAGCTTGGTGTAGAAGTCGGCGTACTGGTTGGGCGGGAAGAGCGTGTCGCCCCAGGCGTTGCCCAGCATGATGGCGGCGCCGTTGCGGTTGATGTCATCCAGATAGGTGATCGGCGAGCGCTTGCGGCCCCACTCGATCATGTCCTGTTCCTTGGCCAGGTTCGAGCCGAGGAAGTCCTTGAGGGTCTGCTGGAGTTCGGGCCCGGGGCGGCCGGTGAGGGCACCGGTGACGCCGAGCATCGCGGCGGCCTGGCGGTGCTGGGTGCGGCCGCTGTAGATCGACTGGATGAGGTCGGCCCAGCCGCTCATCGCGACGACGGCCTTGACGCGCTTGTCGTGCGCGGCGGCGAGGAGGCTGATGCCCGCGCCGTAGGAGACGCCGCCCAGGCCGATGCGGTCCGGGTCGGCGGGGGTGTGGGTCAGTGCCCAGTCGATGACGGCCGAGACGTCGGCGCTGTCCTTCGGGCTCGCGACCTCGATCTCGCCGCCGGAGAGCCAGAAGCCCCGGGAGGTGTAACTGACCACGGTGTAGCCCGCGTCGGCGAGCTTCTGGGCCTGGGCGATGTATTCGATCTGCGGCGAGGCCCAGCTGGCAGGGAAGACGATCAGCGGGTAGCGCTCACCGGCCCTGGCCCCGGCGGGTGTGAAGACGTTGCCCTTGAGGGTGATCCCGTCCGACCCCGGGATGTCATGGAAGGAGACACCGGTGGCGGCCGCCGCCGGCGCGGCCTTCACCGGCGCGGCCTGGGCCGATGGGGCGAGGCCGAAGGCGGCGCCGGCGAAGAGGGCCGCCGCCGTGACGGCTGCGGCGGTGGCCATGCGCGGATGTCCCATGAGTAGCTCCCCGTTGCGTCGTTGCAAACTAAACTGACGCTAACCGGGAGCCTTACCGGAAGTAACTGGTCGGTAAGTTACGCGTGGGTAACGATTATTGGACGAGTTGTCAGTTGCTCGCGGCACCAGCGGCGCTTGAGTTGCCCCCGGTAGAAGCGCCGGTCAGGGCGCTCTTCTGCTGCCACTGCTCCCAGCTGAGGTTCCACTCGCCGTAGCCGTTGTTGAGCGCCTGGGTGCCCTTGGTTTCGTCGCCGGTGATCTCGAACGGGTCGCCGACCTGCACCGTGCCGTACAGCTCCTTGGCGTTGGCGTCGCTCATGCCGATGCAGCCGGAGCTGTGGTTGGTGTTGCCGAAGTACGGGGCGTTCCAGGGCGCGGCGTGCGCGTACATCCCGGACCAGGTCAGCCGCATCGAGTAGTCGACCATCTTGTTGTAGGCCTTGCCGAGGCCGACCGTCTCGGAGTTCATGTTGATCGTGCCTTCCTTCGCCATCAGGACGGCCTTGCCGCGCCAGGACCGCTTGTCGCCGCCCGGCGTACCCCCCGAGACCGGGATGTCCTTGACCACGGCGCCGTCGCGGTACAGCTTGAGGCGGTGGTTGTCGAGGTCGACCTTGATGACCTGGTTCCTGCCGACCGTGAAGCCGGTCTTGTAGTCCTTGACGAACCAGCCGCCGCCCGAGTCGACACCGTTGAGGTCCGCTTCGAGGGTGACCTTCGTCCCGGCTTTCCAGTAGTCCTTGGGCCGCCAGTCGGCCCGGGACTTGCCCGAGTAGTCCTCCATCCAGCCCCAGGCCCCCACGGTGTTGTCCGAGGTGGTCACCTTGAGCTGCTTCTCCACCGCCGCCTTGTTCTTCACCGGGTGGTCGAAGACGATCGACAGCGGCTGGGCGACGCCGACCGTGGTGTCCTTGCCGGGTGCGAGGGACAGCTTGTTCACCTTGTCGGCGGCGACGGTCGCGAAGCCGGCCTTGGCGGTGGAGCCCTTGTCGTCCTTGGCCTCGATCGCGTACGTACTTCCGGGTGCGGCCACCCGGTCCGAGGTCCAGGTCCTGCCGTCGGCGGCTATCTTCCCCGCCAGCTTCCCGCCCTTGGCGTCGGTGACCGTGACCTGCTGGAGCTTCCCGGAGGTCAGTGTGACCTTCACCGGCTCGCCCGCCTTCGCCTGCTGCCCCGTCAGGTTGACCGAGATCTGGGCCTTCTTGGCGCCCGCGAGATCGGCGCCCCCCTTGCCGTCGCCGGAGCCGCCCGAGCCGCCCGAACAGGCGGTGAGAGCTGCGGCGAGGACCGCGGTGCCGGCGATCGCGGCGTTACGGACCGGGCGGCGGCGGAGCGGGGTGTGGCGGCGTATGCGGCTCAACTGGAAAACCTCCGTAGCAATCTTCTCCATAGGAGAGAGTCGGTAACTCGACTCTAGGTTGCGGAAAACGCGGGGAATCTCGGGAATTCCTTTGTGACGAGGACCGCAGAGGAACTGTCACCGTCCGGTCACATGCGCCGCGCGGCCCGGTCATGGACCGCTGTGAGCATCCTGTGCATCCCCGCGGCACCGAAGGCGGGGCGTACTTGGAGGTCACCCACGTGTCCGCACTGCTCGTGACCGGCGACCGCGACCAGGATCTGCGGGTGCGCGGTCTCTCCGTCGCCGAGTACCGGTCCTATCTGGCGGGCCGCACCGGCGTGAGTTTCCTGCAGCACCCCTCGTGGGCCGAGGTGAAGGACCAATGGTCTGCGGAAAGGGTCGGCTGGCACCTTGACACGGGTGAATTGAAGGGTGCGGCCCTCGTGCTCTACCGGCAATTCCCGGGTACCCGGAAATACTTCGCCTACCTCCCCGAGGGGCCGGTCGCGGACTGGGCCGACCCCGAAATCGACCGCTGGCTGGGGCCGTTGCTGCGCCATCTGCGCCGGGCGGGCGCCTTCGCCGTACGCATCGGACCCTCGCCCGCCTACCGGCGCTGGGACGCCGCCCTGCTGAAGTCCGCGACCGGGCCGGGCCGCAAGGTCGGCGATGTGCTCGCCACCGAGGTGGACCCGCTCGGCTCGGCCGTCGCCGAGCGGCTGCGGGCGCGCGGCTGGCGGCGCTGCGGGGGCGACGACGGCGACGCCGACGCCCAGCCGCGCCATGTCTTCCAGGTGCCGCTGGCCGGGCGGACCCCCGACCAGCTGTGGTCCGGCCTCAACCAGGAGTGGCGCCGCAATGTGCGCGCCGCCAGGAAGGCGGGCGTCGAGGTCGTCACCGCGGGCGCGGCCGACCTGCCCGAGTTCTACCGGCTGCTGCGGATCACCGAGGAGCGCGACGGCTTCCGGCTCGGCCGGTCCCTGGCGTACTACGAGCGCCAGTACGCGGTGCTCAACGCCGAGCAGCCGGGCCGGATGCGCCTCTACCTCGCCGTCCACGGCGGCGAGGTGCTGGCCGCCCACACCATGATCACGGCCGGCCGGCGGGTCTGGTACCAGACCGGCGCCTCCGCCGACCACCGCCGCGAGGTGCGCCCCAGCAACGCCCTGCAGTGGCAGATGATGCTCGACGCCCACGCGCTCGGCGCCGACGTCTACGACATGCGCGGAGTACCCTCCACCCTTGATCCACAAGATCGCCCGTTCGGTCTGCTGCGCTGGAAACTCGGCACCGGCGGGCAGGTGGTCGAGACCCTGGGGGAGTGGGAGACACCGATGAGCGGCACCGCCAACCACGCGCTCTACCGCGCGTTCCAGGCCTATCTGGCGCGCCGGTGACCGCCCCCGTCCACGCCGGGCCCCGCCACGCGGCCAAGGCGTCCCTGGCGCGCAGCGGCGCGGTCATGGCCGCCGGGTCGATCGTCTCGCGGGCCACCGGCTTCGTGCGGTCGGCGGTCGTGGCCGCCGCGCTCGGCGTCCAGCTCGTCGGCGACGGTTTCGCCGTCGCCAACAACATCCCCAACATCCTCTACACCCTGCTCATAGGCGGCACGCTCAGCGCGGTCTTCGTGCCCGAGCTGGTCCGCGCCGCCAAGGAGCACACCGACGGCGGCGCCGCCTACACCGACCGGCTGCTCACCGCGTGCACCGCAGCCCTGGTGGCCATGACGGCCCTCGCGGTGTTCGCCGCACCGCAGATCGTCGACTTCTACACCGACTACACCGGCTCCCAGCGGGACCT
The DNA here is from genome assembly GCF_042737755.1 of Streptomyces sp. NPDC059994. Taxonomy (NCBI): domain Bacteria; kingdom Bacillati; phylum Actinomycetota; class Actinomycetes; order Kitasatosporales; family Streptomycetaceae; genus Streptomyces; species Streptomyces sp. NPDC059994. The sequence continues at coordinate 163,090 of NZ_JBHWUR010000003.1, read as the reverse complement.
CACGGTCGCCTTCGCCCGCTACTGCCTGCCGCAGATCCTCTTCTACGGCCTGTTCACGCTCTTCGGGCAGGTCCTCAACGCGCGCGACCGGTTCGGCGCGATGATGTGGACGCCGGTCCTCAACAACCTCGTCGTGATAGCGGTGTTCGGCCTCTATCTGGCGACCGCCGGGACCTCCGGCGCCACCCTGAGCGCCACCGACACCAAGATCCTGGGCTGGGGCACCACCGCCGGGATCGCCGTCCAGGCGCTCGCACTGGTCCCCGCGCTCAGCGCGGCCCGGTTCCGCTGGCGGCCGCGGTTCGACTGGCGCGGCACCGGCATCACCCGCCCGCTGCGCTCGGCGGGCTGGCTGATGCTCCTCGTCCTGACCAACCAGCTCGCGTACTGGGTGGTGACCCGGCTCTCCACCACCGCCGGGCAGCGCGCCCACGACCAGGGCGTCGCCGGCGGCGCGGGCTACACCGCGTACACCAACGCGTACATGCTCTGGGTGGTGCCGCACGGCATCGTCACCGTCTCGATACTCACCGCGCTGATGCCCCGGATGAGCCGGGCCGCCGCCGACGAGGACCCGGCGGCGGTGCGGCGCGACCTCTCCCACGGGCTGCGCACCAGCGCCGCGATGATCGTCCCGGCCGCCTGCGCGCTGTTCGCACTGGCGCCCTGGCTGATGGGCGCGGCCTTCGGGTACGGCAGGACGTCCCCGGCCGACGTGGCGGTGATGGCGGGGATGCTGATGGCGTTCGCGCCCGGGCTCATCGCCTTCTCCGGGCAGTACGTGCTCTCGCGCGGGTTCTACGCGATGAGCGACACCCGCACCCCGTTCGTCCTCAACCTGGTGATCGCCGGGTGCAACGCGGGCCTGTCCGCCCTCGCCTATGTGCTGCTGCCCGCGCGCTGGGCGGTCACGGGGATGGCCGGGGCGTACTCGCTCGCCCTGTTCGCCGGGTGGGCGGTCACCGCGTACACCCTCGACCGCAGGATCGGCGGCGGCGCCGGGCTGCTGCGCTCGCCCACGCTCGCCGTCCACGGCCGGCTGCTGCTCGGCTGTGTACCCGCCGCGCTGCTCGGGTACGCGGCGGCCCGCGCGGCCGAGGGGCTCGGCGACTTCGCGGCGACCGGGGCCGGAGCTGCCGTGCTGCTCGTGACGGTCGCGCTCCTCGCGCGGCCGCTGCGGCTCGACGGGATCAACGACGTGATCGGCAAACTGCGGGGCGGCCGGAAACGCTGACCGGCCCCGCGACCGCCCGCACATCCTCCGAGACCTCTGTGACAAGTGATACCCCTGCGACATCCGAGACCCCTGAGACAGCTGGGATACTGACGCTCATGCCACGCGTGCTGCTCATAGAGGACGACCCCTCCGTACGGGAAGGGGTCGAGCTCGGTCTGCGCCGACGCGGTCACGAGGTGCGCGCGGCCGAGACGGGCGAGGCGGGGCTCGCGGCGCTCAAGACCTTCCAGCCCGAACTCGTCCTCCTGGACCTGATGCTGCCCGGCATCAACGGCGTCCAGGTCTGCACCCGCATCCGCGAGACCAGCCAGCTGCCGATCATCATGCTCACCGCGCGCGGCGACGACTTCGACGTGGTGGTCGGGCTTGAGGCGGGCGCCGACGACTACATCGTCAAACCCGCCCGCACCGAGGTCATCGAGGCCCGCATCCGGGCCGTGCTGCGGCGCCTCACCGACCCCGGCGGCCGGCCCGGACTGGAGTTCCACGGCGAACTCGCCCTCGACCGGGCCGGTCTCACCGCCGCCAAGTCGGGCGAGCGGCTGCCGCTCGCCCCCTCCGAGCTGAAGCTGCTGCTGCACCTCGCGGCCTCGCCGGAGCAGGTCTTCAGCCGCCAGCAGCTCCTGGAGTCGGTGTGGGAGCACAGCTACCACGCCGACGCGCGGCTGGTGGACGCGTGCGTACGGCGGCTGCGCCACAAGATAGAGGACATGCCGGGGAGCCCCCGCTACATCCAGACCGTCCGCGGCTTCGGCTACCGCTTCGGTCCGCTGCGGTGATACGCGCGCTCAAGCGGGCCGGGCGGCTCGGTCTGCGGGCCCGCCTCGTGGGTGCCTTCCTCCTGGTCGCCGTGATCGCCGCGGGCACCACCGCCACCCTCATCTACCAGGAGGCCCGCTCGGCCATCCTCCAGCAGGCCCAGGACACGGCGGTCGCCCAGCTGCGCGACCAGATCGCCGCCCAGACGGTCAAGCTGCCGATGAGCCGCACCTCGCTGCGCGAACTCAGCCTCACCGTGGGCCGCCAGGGCAAGCCGCGCCCCTGGTTCGTGTACGCCGAGTACGGCACGCTGCGCGCCTCCAACGTCAGCCAGACCACGTCCGGCATCCTCACCGAAGACCTGCGCCGCCGCGCCCACGCCAATCCGCACGGCACCTTCCAGCGGGTGATGAAGGACGGCCAGCCCTGGCTGACCGTGGGCATGCCGGTGATGCTCGGCGTGGAAGGACAGCAGCCGGGGCAGCCCAGCGGGATCACGATGTACGTGGTGATGCCGCTCAGCGCCGAGGACGACAACATCCAGGCGATGGTCAGCGCCGCCCGCGACGGCGCGCTGCCCGCGCTCGCCATCGCCCTGGTGCCCGCGCTGCTCGCCGCGCGCAGCGTGCTGCGGCCGGTGCGCGATCTGCGCCGGGCCGCCAGCAGCATGGGCAGGGGCCGCCTCGACACCCGTATCGAGGTGAAGGGATCGGACGAACTGGCCGATCTGGCCTGGACGTTCAACGAGTCGGCCAAGGAGCTGGAGCGGTCCGTCGAGGAGCTCCAGAAGGCCGAGGCCAGGGCCCGCCGGTTCGCCGCCGACGTCTCGCACGAGCTGCGCACCCCGCTCGCCGGGATGCTCGCCGTCACGGAGGTGCTCGACGAGGACGCCGACCGGCTCGACCCCGACACGGCCGCCGCCGTGCGGCTCGTCTCCGCCGAGACCGGCAAGCTCGCCACGCTCGTCGACGACCTGATGGAGATCTCCCGCTTCGACGCCAAGGCCGCCGAGCTCAACCTCGACGAGGTGGACGTGGCCGAGACCATCGCCAAGACGCTCCAGCGCCGGCGCTGGGAAGAGCAGGTCACGGCCGAACTGCCCACCGGGATACGGGTGATGCTCGACCCCCGGCGCTTCGACGTGGTCGTCGCCAACCTCGTCGGCAACGCACTGCGGCACGGCGCCGCGCCGGTCCGGGTGACCCTGCGCGTCGAGGACCGGCCGGAGGGTGTACGGGTGGTGACCGAGGTCCACGACGGCGGGCCCGGGATCGCCCCGGCCGTCCTGCCGCACATCTTCGACCGCTTCTTCAAGGCCGACGCCGCCCGTACCCGCTCGGTGGGCAGCGGCCTCGGCCTCGCGATCACCCAGGAGAACGTACGGCTGCACGGCGGCACGGTCCGGGCCGCCAACCACCTTGCGGGCGGCGCGGTGTTCACCGTCGAGCTGCCGCTGCGGCCGCCCGTCGCGGAGCCGGTGTCATGAGGCGGTCGAGGACCGGCGCGATCGCGCTGCTGCTGCCCGCCGTGCTGGCGCCGGCCGGATGCGGGGTGCGGCCCTCCGAGGTCGTGGAGGTGGGCGACCCGGCGATCGTGAAGACGGCACCGGACGCCGCCCATGGCGGCGCGGCCGTCTACCTCAAGGGCCCGGACGGAGTGCTGCCCGTCATCCGGGCCACCGACGAGAAGGAGACCCCGGGCGGGGCGGTCCTGATGCTCCTCGACGGCCCCACGGACGCCGACCGGGACGCGGGGCTGACCTCCGACGTGCCCAACTACTACGGCGCAGTGGCGGTCAACGTGGACGACACCACCGTACGGGTCACGCTGACCCGCCCCGTACGCGACTTCTCCGCCGTGGCCCGGCAGCAGCTGGCGTGCACCGCGGCCCACGCGACGGCGGAGAGCCGTGCGGTCACGGTCGTCCTGCGGGGCAGCGACACCAGTCTCGCTCCCGAGCGCTGCCGGTTCTGACCGGTCGGGCGCCCGCCCGGCGGGGCGGCCTTGCCGCGGGCGTCCGGTTGCCGTCACCTTGGTGCGATGAGTGATCTGCCGGACGTCTTCGACCCGCGCCGGTACGCCGCCGGGCCGCCCCACGACGACTACCGGGAGCTGCGCGAGCGGCACCCGGTGGCCTGGCAGGAGGAGTACGAGGTGCTGGGCTGGCCCGCCGGACCCGGCTTCTGGGCGGTCACCCGGCACGCCGACGTCGTACGGGTGCTGAAGGACCCGGTCACCTACTCCTCCCTGCTCGGCGCCACCCAGATCCGCGACCCCGACCCCGACGACCTGCCGTTCATCCGGCGCATGATGCTCAACCAGGACAGACCCGACCACGGCAGGCTGCGGCGCGTGGTGAGCCGCGCCTTCACACCCCGCCGCACCGACCGGTTCGCGGCGGCGACACGAGCCCGGGCGCGCACCCTGCTCGGCGCGGCCCGCGACGGCGCCGAGGACGGGGTCTTCGACCTGGTCACCGAGGTCACCGACGACTACGCGCTGCTCAACCTCGCGGATCTGCTCGGGGTGCCCGGCAGCGACCGGGGGCTGCTCCTCGAATGGACCGAGCGGGTCATCGGCTACCAGGACCCGGACGAGCCGCCGGTGCTCGGCCCCGACGGGCGGCCGGTCAACCCGCGCTCGCCCGCGATGCTGCGCGAGATGTTCGGGTACGCCCAGGAGCTCGCCGCGTACAAGCGGCGCGAGCCCGCCGACGACGTCATGACCGCGCTGGCGCACTCCGAACTGGCCGACGCCGAGCTGGAGATGTTCTTCTTCCTGCTGACCGTGGCGGGCAACGACACCGTGCGCAGTGCCGCGCCCGGCGGCTTCCTGACGCTGGCCGAGCATCCGCGGCAGTGGCGGGCGTTGCGCGAGGGCGAGGCGCCCCTGGGCACGGCCGTGGAGGAGCTGCTGCGGTGGCACCCGCCGGTCCTCACCTTCCGCCGCACCGCCGCCCGGGACACCGTGCTCGCCGGGCAGCGGATTCGCGCGGGCGACAAGGTGGTGGTCTTCCACGCCTCGGCCAACCACGACGAGCGCGTCTTCACCCGCCCCCAGCGCCTGGACCTGAACCGTACGCCCAACCCCCACGTCTCGTTCGGGGAAGGCCCGCACATCTGTCTCGGCGCCCACTTCGCCCGGCTCCAGCTGCGCGTCCTGCACCAGGAGGCGCTGCGGCTGCTGCCCGGCCCTGCGCTCGCCGGGCCGCCGCGCAGGCTGGTCTCCAACTTCATCAACGGGGTGAAGTCGCTGCCGCTCCGGCTGTCGGGGCCGGGGTCAGGGCCGCGCGGGTGACGTCGGCGACGACCTCCACCACGTCCGGGCCGTACGCAAGGGAGTTGACGACCTTCAGGAGCAGGCAGAAGGTGCCGTTGCCGTGCTTGCGGGCCAGTTTCTCCTGGTTGCGGACGAGATAGCGGGTGGCCGCCTGGTTGGTTATCGCGCGCTGGCCGCAGAAGAGGAACACCGGCCGCCGGTCCTGGCCCGCGGTGACCCGGGCGAGGATCACGTACTCGGTGACCCCGCCCTCCACCCGGTACTTCTCGCCGCCGATGGTCAACGAGCCCCGGTCCGGGCCGGGTTCGGTGTCCACGTTCATCGTCACTCCGGGCAGCAGCGCGGAGAGGTGCGCCGCCATACGGCGGTTGGAGTACGGGCCGCCCAGACAGAACTCGGTGCGCTCCCCGAAGCCCTGCTGTGTCAGATCGTGCTGGACGATCCGGGCGTGGGCCCCGCAGTCCGTGATGAGCGAGGCGAGTTCGAGGAGCGCGAACACGTCGAACCGGTGCACCGCGCCCTCCGTCCCCGCGTCCCGGTTGACGACGAGCAGGCACTCGGAGTGGGTCGGCAGACCGAAGAAGGCCTGCTTGCGGCGGAGCCTTCGGTTCCAGAGATAGGTGCGGGTGAGCCAGCCCAGGGCGGCGCTGATGCCCGCGGCGACCACTCCCAGCACGATGTTGCGCACGTCGTCGTCCATGGGCGGGCATGTTAGCGGGAGTCCGGCGCGGTGTTCGAGACGGTCCTGACGCGACGGCGGGTGCGGCGTTACGCTGCGCGGACATTCGCACCCAGGAGGTACGCATGCGTCGCTCCGCCGTCCGCAGTCTCTCGTTGCTAGCCGTCGCCGCGGCCGTGGCGACCTCGGTCGCGGCCGCCCCGCCGAGAACCGCGCCACCGCCCGTCAAGACGCCAGAGGCGATCGGCTACGGGGGCGCCGTCGCCAGCGTCGACGTGGACGCCACCGCCGCCGGTATCGACGTCCTCAAGCACGGCGGCAACGCGGTGGACGCCGCCGTCGCCACGGCCGCCGCCCTCGGCGTCACCGAGCCGTACTCGTCGGGCATCGGCGGCGGCGGATACTTCGTCTACTACGACGCCAAGTCCCGCACCGTGCACACCATCGACGGCCGCGAGACCGCGCCGCACTCCGCCACCTCGTCCCTGTTCCTGGAGAACGGCAAGCCGCTCCCGTTCCCGGACGCGGTGACCAGCGGGCTCAGCGTCGGCACCCCCGGCACCCCGGCCACCTGGGACGCGGCCGTCGACGCCTGGGGTTCCAAGCCGCTGAGCCGGCTCCTGGAGCCCGCCGAGCGGATCGCGCGCGACGGCTTCACCGTCGACGACACCTTCCGCCAGCAGACCGCCGACAATCAGGCGCGGTTCGCGGACTTCCCGGACACCGCGAAGCTCTTCCTGCCCGGTGGACAGCTGCCGGTGGTCGGATCGAAGCTGAAGAACCCCGATCTCGCCCGCACCTACCGGCAGTTGGCGCGCGAGGGCGTCGACGCCGTCTACCGCGGCGACCTGGGACGCGACATCGTACGGACCGTCCGCAAACCCCCCGTCGCATCCGGCTCGCCCCGCCTCGCGCGCCCCGGCGACCTCACCGCGAAGGACCTGCGGTCGTACGCGGTCAAGCGCCAGGCCCCGACGAAGGTGGACTACCGCGGCCTGAAGGTCTACGGCATGGCGCCCTCGTCCTCGGGCGGCACCACGGTCGGCGAGGCGCTCAACATCCTTGAGCACACCGACCTGTCGAAGGCGTCCGAGGTCCAGTATCTGCACCGCTACATCGAGGCGACCCGGGTGGCCTTCGCGGACCGGGGCCGCTGGGTGGGCGACCCGGCCTTCGAGGACGTACCGACCAAGGGGCTGCTCTCGCAGGGGTTCGCGGACGCGCGGGCCTGTCTCATCAGCGACACCAAGGCCCTGACCAGCCCGCTGGCGCCCGGCGACCCCCGCCACCCGGCGCCGTGCGCCACCTCAGGACAGGCCTCGCCCACCACGTACGAGGGCGAGAACACCACGCATCTGACGGTGGCCGACAAGTGGGGCAACGTCGTCTCGTACACGCTCACCATCGAGCAGACCGGCGGCAGCGGCATCACCGTCCCCGGCCGGGGCTTCCTGCTCAACAACGAGCTGACGGACTTCTCGTTCGCCCCGGCGAGCCCGGCCGTCCACGACCCGAACCTGCCGGGCGCGGGCAAGCGGCCGCGCTCCTCGATGTCGCCGACGATCGTCCTCGACGGGCACGGCAGGCCGGTGCTCGCACTCGGCTCGCCGGGCGGCGCGACCATCATCACCACGGTGCTCCAGTCGCTCGTCGGGCACCTCGACCGGGGCCTGTCGCTGGTCGACTCCATCGCGGCCCCGCGCGCCAGCCAGCGCAACGCGGCGAAGACGGAGCTGGAGCCCGAGCTCTACAACGGCCCGCTGCGGGCCCAACTGGAGGCGCTGGGACAGGCGTTCACACTCAACCCGGTGATCGGCGCGGCGACCGGGGTGGAACGGCTCAGTGACGGCCGCTGGGTGGCGGCGGCCGAGAAGGTCCGGCGCGGCGGCGGTTCGGCGATGGTGGTGCGCCCAGCTGGGTGACACATCGTCAGAATCCATCCGCCGGGCGGGTGAAGCGGGCGCGGCCCTCGTCCCTCAGGGGACGGGGGTCGCGTTTCATTTGATGTGACCGGGGTTGATGCGCTCATGCAAACGGACCAGATTGTTCGCGTCAGGTAAGGAAACTTTCCTAACAGAAGGGCCCCCACGTGCGTACTCGAACGCTCGCCCTCGCCGCCGCATCCGGCGCCGCCCTGCTCGCCACGGCGGCCCTCCCCGCCACCGCCCAGGACGCGGCCCGCGCCGCCAACGCCCCCACCCGTACCGAGGAGGGCTCGGTCAGTGCGGCCGACCTGCTGTCCAAGGTGAAGAACTGTTCGCAGATCTCCAGCGGCAAGTACAGGACCGACAGCGAGAGCGCCGCGACGGTCCCGGTCTGCGGAAAGAACGGCGCCGTGTTCTGGAAGGCGGACCTGGACGTCGACTGCGACGGCCAGGCCACCACCGCCTGCAACCCCAGCACCGACCCGTGGTTCCAGGGCGACACCGCCTTCCATCAGTCCAACGGCAAACCGCTGAGCGCCGAGAAGCTGCCCTATGTCGTCGTGCCGAGCTCCAGCTCGATCTGGAACTACTCCTCGGCCGGGATAAAGGGTGGTGGTGTGGTCGCCGTCATCTACAACAACAAGGTCGAGTACGCGGTGGTCGGCGACAGCGGCCCCTCCAAGATCATCGGCGAGGCGTCCTACGCCACCGCCAAGGCGCTGGGGATAAACCCCGACCCGGCCACCGGCGGCGCCGAGTCCGGTGTCACGTACATCCTCTTCAAGGACTCGCAGACGAAGCCGATCGAGAGCCACAGTGCGGCGGTCTCCCTCGGCGACGACCTCGCCAAGAAGTTCATCGCCGACAACTGATCGCCGACAACCGATCGCTGACAACTGACGGGGTGCGGGCCGCCCGCGCTGCGCCGGGCGGCCCGCGTGCGCGCTACTTCGGCGGGCACACCTTCCACGAGAAGTGGTAGATGGTGTTGATGCTGGCGTCGGTCGAGTCCATGCTGATGAAGCTGGTCGTGTTGACCGTGTCGGAGGTGCCGGCCCCGGTCCGCAGTTCGGTGTTGATGTTCAGATAGCGCTCCTCACCGCAGGGCTTGTAGACGAGGGCGGAGACGTCCGTGGTGTCGTTGGTCTGCCAGTCGTCGGAGAACGGTCCCTTGAACGGGTGCGTGGCGTAGACCGTCTGCGACATGCCCTGGAAGTAGTAGTTCGCCCGCTCCTGCGCCGTGGCGCCCTTCTCCAGATGGGCGAAGCCGCGGTAGTCGGCCGAGGCGATCGCGTAGGTGAAGCCCTGCGGGACGTGGACGTTCAGCGCGAGCTGGCAGTTCTTCCTCATGTCGGTCGGCGAGGCACCCTTGCCGACCTGTGCCAGGTAGGCGCTGTACGTGACGGTGAACGCGGTGTTGTCCGGTGAGACCGCGACGGCCGCCGTGCCCGCCGGACACCCCGAGCCGTTGACGGTCACGAGGTCGATCACGATCTTGTCGGGGGGCGGGGTGCCCCAGCCGCCGGGGGTGTGGCCGGACGCGCTGAGCGGGGCGGCCAGAAGGACGGCGGCCGCGCCGCCGATGGCCAGTGCGTTGAACATGACGCTCCCTTCGGTCATGTCGCCAGCCCGGTTCTCCTGTGGGGGGTTGGCGGGACCATGACAGCAGAACGTCACCTTCCGGGACAGGTACGGACCAGCCAGGGTGCGGCCGTTCCGGGCCCCTCCCGGTGGCTCGATCAGGGCGCCGACTTCCGGCCACGGCAAGGAAGTTGACGCCCTCAACCGACCAGCCGAGTGTCTAGAGCCGAGTGAGGATCCGCGGGCCCGTCTCCGTCACGGCGACCGTGTGCTCGACGTGCGCCGCGCGGACACCGGTGATCGTGCGCAGGGTCCAGCCGTCCGTGGCCGGGTAGTACCCGTCGGTGCCGTCCGCGATCAGCATCGGCTCGATCGCCAGGACCATGCCGTGCCGCAGCGCCATGCCCCGGCCCGGGCGGCCCTCGTTGGGCACCCCCGGGTCCTCGTGCATATGGCGGCCGATGCCATGGCCGCCGAAGTCCTCCGGGATGCCGTATCCGGCGCCCCGGCACACCTTGCCGATCGCGTGCGCGATGTCACCGATGCGGTTGCCCACGACCGCGGCGGCGATGCCCGCCTCCAGCGCCTCGTACGCCGTCGAGATCAGCCGCACGTCCTCGGTCCGCGCCCGGCCCACCGTGAAGCTGATCGCCGAGTCCCCGGCCCAGCCGTCCAGGACCGCGCCGAAGTCGACGCTGACCAGGTCGCCGTCGCGCAGCAGGTAGCCGTCCGGGATGCCGTGCACGATGGCGTCGTTGACGGACACGCAGGCGACGGCCGGGAACGGCACCGGGGCGAAGTCCGGGTGGTAGCCGAGGAACGGCGAGGAGGCGCCCGCCGTGCGCAGCACCTCATGGGCCGCCGTGTCGATGTCCAACAGGCTGACGCCGACGTCTGCCGTGTCCCGGGCCGCCGCGAGCGCCCGCGCGACCACCCGCCCGGCCTCGCGCATCGCGTCCATCTGTATATCCGTCTTGATCTCTACCATTCCAATTACTATACCGGTCGGGTGGAGTGGTCACGCAGGCGCTCGTGCGGGTGGCGCGGGCTGAGAGGGCGTCAGAGGGATTCCAGGATCGTGGCGTTGGCGAGTCCTCCCGCCTCGCACATGGTCTGGAGGGCGTAGCGCGCCCCGCGCCGGCGCATCGCGTGCACCAGCGTGGTCATCAGCCGGGTGCCGCTGGCGCCCAGCGGGTGGCCGAGCGCGATCGCGCCGCCCTGCACATTGACCTTCGAGAGGTCGGCGCCGGTCTCCTGCTGCCAGGCGAGCACCACGCTCGCGAAGGCCTCGTTGACCTCGAAGAGGTCGATGTCGGAGAGGCCGAGTCCCGCCTTGCGCAGCACCTTTTCCGTGGCGGGGATGACTCCGGTGAGCATCAGGACGGGGTCGGAGCCGGTCACCGCGAAACCGTGCAGCCGGGCGAGCGGACGCAGCCCGAGTTTCGCCGCGGTCTCGCTGGAGGTGATCAGGACGGCGGAGGCGCCGTCGTTGGTGGGGCTGCTGTTGCCCGCGGTCACCGACCAGTCGATCTGCGGGAACCGCTCGGCGAAGTGCGGGTCCACGAAGGACGGCTTCAGCCCGGCGAGGATCTCCGGGGTCGTCGTGGGGCGTACGGACTCGTCCCGCGTCAGCCCGGCGATCGGCGCGGTCTCGGCGTCGAAGAGTCCGGCGTCCCAGGCCGCGGCGGCCTTCTGGTGCGAGGCGGTGGCGAACTCGTCCATCCGCTCCCGCCCGATCGACCACTTCGCGGCGATCAGCTCGGCGCTGATGCCCTGGGGGACGAGGCCCTCCGGGAAGCGGGCGGCCACCCCCGGGCCGAACGGGTCCTTGCCGGCCGGCACGTTGGACCACATCGGCACCCGGCTCATCGACTCGACCCCGCAGGCCACGACCAGGTCGTACGCCCCCGAGAGCACGCCCTGGGCGGCGAAGTGGACGGCCTGCTGCGAGGAGCCGCACTGGCGGTCCACGGTCGTCGCGGGGACGGTGTCCGGGAACCCGGCGGAGAGCCAGGCGTACCGGGTGGTGTTCATCGCCTGCTCGCCGACCTGGTCGACGGTGCCGCCGATCACGTCGTCGACCAGCGCCGGGTCGACACTGCTGCGTTCGACGAGGGCGCGCAGGGTGTGGGCGAGCAGTTCGACGGGGTGCGTCCGGGAGAGCGCCCCGCCCGGCTTTCCCTTTCCTGTCGGGGTACGGACCGCTTCCACGATCACGGCGTCACGCATCGCGTGCTCCTCGGCTCTGATCGGTCCTGCTCGGGTCCTACCCGTGCCACTACCCGCGAGTAGGTTGGAAAACTGGATTCACTGTAACTCGCTGGGTTGGAAAATCCAATGCACTGCCGTTCCTGGCTTACCGTGGAGCCATGACGACGTCGCAGAAGAACGCCCGCCCCTGCTCGATCGCCGACGCGCTCGCGGTCGTGGGGGAGAAGTACGCGCTGCTCGTCCTGCGCGAGGTCTTCTTCGGCGTGCACCGCTTCGACGCGATCGCCCGCAACGTGGGCGCCCCCCGCGACATCCTCACCGCCCGGCTGCGCCGGCTCGTCGACGCGGGCGTCCTGGAGAAGGTGCTCTACAACGAGCGGCCTGCCCGGTACGAGTACCGGGCCACCGAGGCGGGGCAGGAGCTGCGCCCGGTGCTGCTGATGCTGATGCGCTGGGGCGACCGCCACCTGGCGGACGTACCGCCCACGGTGTGGCGGCACACCTGCGGCGCGGACCTGGACCCCACCATCATGTGCCGCTCCTGCGGCGAGGAGGTCCACCGGCGCGATGTCACTCCGCGGTTCCAGGTGGCGGGGTGGACGCAGGAGGGCGCGGAGGCGGGCTGATGCGCGCGTGGCCGGCCCGACGCAACCCCGGCTGGTCGAGCCCCCTGGGGGCGCGGGGCTGTGACATGTGCGGCTCCGCCGCCCGGGCCCGACCGGCCCCGCACGGTCCGCAGCCGAATCGCCACCGGCGGAGTCCTTACGCCGCCAGCGGCGTGCAGTGCCCGGCGACCTCGTCGAGCGAGAGTCCGAGTACGGAGGCGAGCGCGGCCACGGTGAAGAACGCCGGGGTCGGGGCGCGGCCGGTCTCGATCTTGCGCAGAGTCTCGGCGGAGAGCCCGGCGGCAGCGGCGACCTCGCTCATGCTGCGCCCGTCGCGCGCCGCCCGCAGCAATCGGCCGAGCCGCTCGCCGCGCTCGCGCTCTTCTGGGGTGAGAGGGGTGCGGACCATGGGGCGAGTCTAGTCCCGTAACCCCTTCGTCCGGCTGCGGACCGTCGTGGCTGGTCGCGCCCACGCGGCGGAGCGCACATGTCACAGCCCCGCGCCCCTGGGGGCCGGTCGGCCCAACAGATCCTGCGTCCCGCGGTGGGCGGCCCCACCGTGGAAGCGTGCTCAAGCAGCCCGCCCCGAAGTGGCCCCGCCGCACCGCCGCCCTCGCCACCCTCATCGCGTTCGGCGTCTGCGCCCCCGTCGCCTGCACCCCCGCCTCCCGTGTCTCGGCCATCTCGGCGGGCCAGGACGCCGTGTCCGCCTTCCACCACCCCGGTGTGGTGATCGGCAGGAACCAGCTGGACACCGTACGGGCGAGGGTGCGGGCCGGGCGGGAGCCCTGGCGCTCGGCGTACGAGAAGATGCGGACCAGCCGGTACGGCTCGCTCGCGTACACCGCGCACCCCGCCGAGATCGTCCCCTGTCCGCCGAACGCCGGGCCGCCCTCGTGTCTGGCCGAGCGCGAGGACGCGATCGCCGCGTACACCCAGGCGCTGCTCTGGTCCGTCGACGGCGACGAGGCGCACGCCCGCAAGGCCGTCGAGATCATGGACGGCTGGGCGAAGGTGATGAAGGAGCACACCGAGGGCAACGCGGGCCTGCAGACCGCCTGGGCGGGCTCGTCGTGGGCGCGCGCCGCCGACATCGTGCACGCGGGCTACCCGAGGTGGGGCGCCGCGGACGTCCAGCGCTTCAAGTGGATGCTGCGCAAGGCCTATCTGCCCGCCGTGACCGCCAAGGTCCCCGACTACAACGGGAACTGGGAACTGGCGATGACCGACGCGGCCATCGGGATCGCGGTGTTCCTGGAGGACCGCGAACTGTTCACCGAGTCGCTGGGCCGCTACCGGGCGCGGGTCCCCGCCTACTTCTACCTCGGGTCCGACGGGAAGCTGCCCAAGCCGCCGCCCGGCGGCACGATGGACACCCCGGAGAAGCTGGCCACGTACTGGTTCGGGCAGCGTACCTACGCCGACGGGCTCGGCCAGGAGACCTGCCGCAACTTCATGCACATCGGCTACTCGCTGGCCGCCTCCGGGCACATCGCGGAGACCGCCTGGCAGCAGGGCGTCGACCTGTACGGGCCCACGGCCGAGCGACTGCGGGCCGCCCTGGAGTTCCACGCCCGCTACCAGCTGGGCGAGGTGGCCCCGCGGTGGCTGTGCGGCGGCAAGGTGGAGCGCACGATGGGGCCGGACGTCGAGGTCGCCCTCAACCACCTGCGCAACCGGATGCACCTGAAGCTCCCCGAGACCGAGAAGCTCGCCGAGCGGCAGCGCCCGTCGGGGACGGACGACCTGTTCGTGGCCTGGGAGACGCTGACGCACGCGGACAACCCGGGGCGGGCTTCGGCGGTGTGACCGGCGGGGCGCGTTGGGTGCGGTCGGGGGGCGCGCGACTTCTTCCATCACCACCCCGTTCGGCGCGCGGCCATACGCCGGTATCGCGGCGAAGACCTCGGCGTAACACGGGCGCAATGCGGCGGGTATCGAATGCCCACGGACCGTGGGGGTTCAGTCGGCGGTTGGGGGATTGCGCTATGACGGTTAATCAACTCCCGGTGGACATCGGGGTGTTCGTGCAATACATGGGCCGGATGGCGGCCCTGCTCGACCGGTACGGCGGCTGGTGCGGCGTCTTCTGGCGGCGCGACCCCGACGGCATGGCGGCCTGTCTCGACGGCAGGGAGATCCCGCCCTGGGACGTGGTCGAATCGCTGCTCCAGGACCTCGCGCCGACGCACGGCCCGGAGGCGGTGGCCCGTGAGACGGTACGGGCGAAGGCGCTGCACAACGCGGCCGCCGCCGCGTACGACGCCCGCCCGGGCGGCCGCGAGGCGCTGCGCGAACGGCTCGCCCTGATGCTCCGCGAGCAGGCGTACGCGGCCGACCGCCTGCCGGGCGCCGCCCCGGACGAACTGGCCTGGATCCAGGACGACCTGGCCCGGGCGACAGCGCGCTGCGCGGAACTGCGCGCCCGCATCACCGCGTTGGGCCCGGAGGTCCCGCGGGGCTGGTTCAGCGATCGGGCGGTGGCGCGGCCCAGGGGGTCGGCCGAGGGGGAGAGGGGTCCCGGTGAACCCGGTGAACCCGGCGGGCCGGGCGTGCCCAGAGTGCCCGACCTCCCCGCCGGACCCGCGGCAACCGACCCGGCGCCCCGGGTACCCGCGCCCCGGCCCGCCGCGCGGCGCACCTCGCGCGGGGCCAGGTTCGCCGGACTGGAGGACGGCGGGGCCGAGGCGGAGGACGGCGGCCCCTTACTGCCGCCGGTCGCCGCCGCCGCGCCCACCGGCGCCCGGTTCGGCGGCGGTTGGCACACCCGCAGACACCCCGAGCACGCCCGGGGGAAGAGCGAGCCGCAGCCGGAGGAGGGGGCGGACGACCGCGAACGGCGCCGGAGCGTGCGCGAAGCCGTCGTCCGGCTCGTCCGGCTGCGCGCCCGGGGCCGCACCGGCGAGGCGCACGCCGTGCTGTGCGAGGCGGCCGCCGGACCCGCCGCCCTGCTGCCGCTGTTCGCGGGCGAACTGCACCGCGCGGGCCTGGGCGCCGACTGGGCCACCCTGCTGTGGGAGGCGGCCTCGCTGCCGCCCGACCGGCTGGCCGCGGCGGCCGCCGCGCTCGCCGCCGCCGGGCAGGGCGCCGACTGTCACCGGCTGCTGCGCCAGGGTGTGTCCCGGCCCGCCGGGCAGATCGCGGACGCGGTGCTCGCTCTGGGTGACGCCGGGCGCGAGCGCGAGGCGGACGCACTGCTGAGCGCCTTCGTCCGGGTCCGCACGCCGGAGGACGCGGCACAGCTGGCCGCGCACGCCCCGGCGCGGCTGGGGCCGCAGCTGCTGGCCGCCGCCGGTGCGGTCTCCGAGGGGCGGCGACGGGACGTCATCCATGCCTTCCGGGTGGCCAGAATTGCAACAGAACGTTGAAGATGCTGGATTGAGGTGAGGGCGCGGCTGGGCAGGGTCCGTACCGATGGACATGGACTCCCGCACAGCCCAGCCGCGTACGCGTCCGCCGTGTACGCCCACCGCCGCCGCGTTCTTCGACGTCGAGGGCACGCTCCTGGCCGTGCCCGAGCTGCCCGAGCCGCACCACGACGGCCCCGGGCCGCCGCTCGGCCGTCTCTGGCACGCGCCGGTCCTCGCGGCGCTGCACGACCACGCCGCCCGGGGGCACCTGGTGGTCCTGGTGACGCCGTCGTCCGCCGGGGCCGTCGCGCCCGTCGCCCGCGAGCTGGGCGCCGATGCCGTGCTCTGCGCCCGGCCGAGGGCCCCGATGACCGGCCAGGGCAAGGGGTACGCGGCCCGCGCCCTGCTGCGCGAGCACGCCCTGCTCGCCGCCGACTGCTACGCGTACGCGGACGAGGCGGCCGATCTCCCGCTGCTCGCCGAGGTGGGCAACCCGGTGGTCGTCGGCGACGACCCGGTGCTGCTGAGGCATGCCCGGCGGGGCAACTGGGCCCGGCTGCCCGCCCCCGTACCGAGGGAAATGTGATCGACTTCGTGGCGTAACGGCGATGGTCTTGCCACGGTGCGTGACGGGCTCTACGGTCTCTCCACACGCGGTCTACGCGTGTGGATGCCTGGCTGACGGCCCGTCTAAGGAGCAGCTCATGGCCACTGTTGTCCGCGCCGCACTGGTCCAGGCCAGTTGGACCGGCGATACCGAATCCATGATCGCCAAACACGAGGAACACGCCCGCGAGGCGGCCCGGCAGGGTGCGAAGATCATTGGATTCCAGGAGGTCTTCAACGCCCCGTACTTCTGCCAGGTGCAGGAGCCCGAGCACTACCGGTGGGCGGAGCCGGTGCCGGACGGGCCGACCGTGCGGCGGATGCAGGAGCTCGCCCGCGAGACCGGGATGGTGATCGTCGTCCCGGTCTTCGAGATCGAGGGCTCCGGTTTCTACTACAACACCGCGGCCGTGATCGACGCCGACGGCAGCTACCTCGGCAAGTACCGCAAGCACCACATCCCCCAGGTGAAGGGGTTCTGGGAGAAGTACTACTTCAAACCGGGCAACCTGGGATGGCCGGTCTTCGACACCGCCGTGGGCCGGGTCGGCGTCTATATCTGCTACGACCGCCACTTCCCCGAAGGCTGGCGGCAGTTGGGCCTCAACGGCGCCCAGATCGTCTACAACCCGTCGGCCACCTCGCGTGGACTTTCGGCCTATCTCTGGCAGCTGGAACAGCCCGCCTCGGCGGTGGCCAACGAGTACTTCATCGCCGCCATCAACCGGGTCGGCCGCGAGGAGTACGGCGACAACGACTTCTACGGCACCAGCTACTTCGTGGACCCGCGCGGCCAGTTCGTCGGCGAGCCCGCCAGCGACAAGGAGGAGGAGCTCCTCGTCCGCGATCTCGACTTCGGTCTCATCGACGAGGTGCGCCAGCAGTGGGCGTTCTACCGCGACCGGCGGCCCGACGCCTACGAAGGGCTGGTGAAGCCGTGACCTCCCTCTTCGACCGCCACCGCGCTGTCCTGCCCGACTGGCTCGCGCTCTACTACCGGCACCCGATCGAGATCACCCACGGCGAGGGCCGCCACGTCTGGGACTCCGAGGGCAAGCGGTATCTCGACTTCTTCGGCGGCATCCTCACCACCATGACCGCCCACGCCCTGCCCGAGGTCACCAAGGCGGTATCCGACCAGGCCGGGCGGATCATCCACTCCTCGACGCTCTACCTCAACCGCCCGATGGTGGAGCTCGCCGAGCGGATCGCCCACCTCTCCGGCATCCCGGACGCCCGGGTCTTCTTCACCACCTCCGGCACCGAGGCGAACGACACCGCGCTGCTGCTCGCCACCGCCCACCGCGGCTCCAACCAGATCCTGGCGATGCGCAACAGCTACCACGGCCGCTCGTTCAGCGCGGTCGGCATCACCGGCAACCGCGCCTGGTCCCCGACGAGCCTGTCGCCGCTGCAGACGCTGTACGTGCACGGGGGCGTCCGCTCCCGGGGCCCCTACGCGGAGTTGAGCGACGGTCAGTTCATCAACGCCTGTGTGGCCGACCTCGAAGACCTGCTCGGGCACACCCGCGAGGTCGCCGCGCTCATCGCCGAGCCCATCCAGGGCGTCGGCGGCTTCACCTCGCCCCCCGACGGGCTCTACGCCGCTTTCCGCGAGGTCCTCGACCGGCACGGCATCCTGTGGATCAGCGACGAGGTGCAGACCGGCTGGGGCCGCACCGGCGACCACTTCTGGGGCTGGCAGGCGCACGCCGAGAACGGCCCGCCGGACATCCTCACCTTCGCCAAGGGCATCGGCAACGGCATGTCCGTCGGCGGTGTGGTGGCGAGCGCCCGCATCATGAACTGCCTGGACGCCAACTCCATTTCGACCTTCGGCGGCTCCCCGGTCACCATGGCCGCCGGCCTCGCCAACCTCTCGTACCTCGTCGAACACGACCTCCAGGGCAACGCGCGCCGCGTCGGCGGCCTGCTCATGGAGCGGCTGCGGGCCGTCGCCGCCCAGCTCCCCCTCGTACGTGAGGTGCGCGGCCGGGGCCTGATGGCGGGCATCGAGCTGGTGAAGCCGGGCACCGACGAGGCCCATCCGGAGGCCGCTGCCGCCGTGCTGGAGGCGGCGCGCGAGGGCGGACTGCTCATCGGCAAGGGCGGCGGGCACAGCACCAGCGTGCTGCGGATCGCCCCGCCGCTGACGCTCACCGTCGCGGAGGCGGAAGAGGGCGCCGCGGTCCTCGAACGGGCCCTGCGGAGTGTCAGTTAGGGGCGCGGGGCCGTGACCGTGCGGCTCCGCCGCGTGACGCGACCAGCCACGGACGGCCCGCAGACGAAGCACACCGCGCCCCCTCCACGGAGCGCTCGTACGTGTACGAAAGGGAGCACCACCCATGAGTACCCGCACCCTGATCACCGGCGGTCTGGTGATCACCGCCGCCGACGAGATCCACGCCGACGTACTGATCGAGGACGGCCGCATCGCCGCCCTGGCCGCGCACGGGTCGAGCGCGGCGCAGAGCTGGAGCGCCGGCCGTACGATCGACGCGACCGACAAGTACGTCATCCCGGGCGGAGTCGACGCCCACACCCACATGGAGCTCCCCTTCGGCGGGACCTTCGCCTCCGACACCTTCGAGACCGGCACCCGGGCCGCGGCCTGGGGCGGCACCACCACGATCGTGGACTTCGCCGTGCAGTCGCCGGGCCACGCGCTGCGCGAGGGCCTGGACGCCTGGTACGCCAAGGCGGACGGCAAGTGCGCGATCGACTACGCGTTCCACATGATCCTCTCCGATGTGAACGAGCACACGCTCAAGGAGATGGACCTGCTGGTGGAGGAGGGCGTCACCTCCTTCAAGCTGTTCATGGCGTACCCCGGCGTCTTCTACAGCGACGACGGGCAGATCCTGCGGGCGATGCAGCGCTCGGCCACCAACGGCGGGCTGATCATGATGCACGCCGAGAACGGCATCGCGATCGACGTCCTCGTCGAGCAGGCGCTCGCCGCGGGCCGCACCGATCCGCGCCACCACGGCGAGGTGCGCCGCGCCCTGCTCGAAGCCGAGGCCACCCACCGGGCGATCCAGCTGGCCCGGGTCGCCGGGGCGCCGCTCTACGTCGTCCATGTGTCGGCCGAGGAGGCGGTCGCCGAGCTGGCAGCCGCCCGGGACAAGGGACTTCCGGTCTTCGGCGAGACCTGTCCGCAGTACCTGTTCCTCTCCACCGACAATCTGGCCGAGCCCGGCTTCGAGGGCGCCAAGTACGTCTGCTCGACGCCGCTGCGGCCCAAGGAGCACCAGGCCGCGCTCTGGCGGGGGCTGCGCACCAACGACCTCCAGGTGGTCTCCACCGACCACTGCCCGTTCTGCTTCGTGGGGCAGAAGGAGCTCGGCCGGGGCGACTTCTCCAAGATCCCCAACGGTCTGCCGGGCGTGGAGAACCGGATGGACCTGCTCCACCAGGCGGTGCTCGACGGCCACCTCACCCGGCGCCGCTGGATCGAGATCGCCTGCGCCAGCCCGGCGCGGATGTTCGGGCTCTATCCGAAGAAGGGCACCATCGCACCAGGCGCCGACGCCGACGTCGTCATCTACGACCCGCACGCCGAACAGACCATCTCCGCGGAGACCCACCACATGAACGTGGACTACTCGGCGTACGAGGGCAGGCGGATCACCGGCCGCGTCGAGACGGTCCTCTCGCGCGGCGAACTCGTCGTCCACGAACGGCAGTTCACCGGACGGGCCGGACACGGCCTCTACACCCCGCGGGCCACCTCCCAGTACCTCGGCCAGTAACCAGGAGCAGCACCACATGGACTTCGGACTCGTCCTGCAGACCGACCCGCCCGCCTCGACCGTCGTCGGCCTCATGCGCCGCGCGGAACGCAACGGCTTCCGCTACGGCTGGACCTTCGACTCGGCGGTCCTCTGGCAGGAGCCGTTCGTCATCTACAGCCGCATCCTGGAGCACACGCGGCAGATGCACGTCGGCCCGATGGTGACCAACCCGGGCACCAGGACCTGGGAGGTCACCGCCTCGACCTTCGCCACCCTCAACGAGATGTACGGCAACCGCACCGTCTGCGGTATCGGCCGCGGCGACTCCGCGATGCGCGTCGCCGGGCGCAAACCCAACACCCTGGCCCGCCTCGGCGAAGCCATCGGCGTCATCCGCGAGCTCGCGGAGGGCCGCGAGGCCGAGGTCGACGGGCAGCGTCTGAAGCTGCCCTGGGTCAGGGACGGCAAGCTGCCCGTCTGGATGGCGGCGTACGGGCCGAAGGCGCTGGCGCTCGCCGGGCAGAAGGCCGACGGCTTCATCCTCCAGCTCGCGGATCCGTTCCTGACGGAGTGGATGGTCAAGGCGGTCCGCACGGCCGCCGTGGAGGCCGGGCGCGACCCCGCCTCCGTGACCATCTGCGTCGCCGCCCCGGCCTACGTCGGCGACGACCTCGGCCACGCCCGCGAGCAGTGCCGCTGGTTCGGCGGCATGGTCGGCAACCACGTCGCGGACCTGGTGTCGCGGTACGGCGAGCACTCGGGCCTGGTGCCGGACGCGCTCACCGACTACATCAAGGCGCGCCAGGGCTACGACTACAGCCACCACGGCCGCACCGACAACCCGGACACCGCCTTCGTCCCCGACGAGATCGTCGACCGCTTCTGCCTCCTCGGCCCCGTCGAGGCGCACATCGAGAAGTTGAAGGCGCTGCGCGACCTGGGTGTCGACCAGTTCGCGGTGTACGCGATGCACGACGCACGGGAAGCGGTCATCGACGCGTACGGGGAGCGGGTGATCCCGGCGCTCAGCTGAGCCGTTCGGGGGCGCCCGGCCCGCACCGGGCGCCCCCGTTCCCGTACCCCGTCCCCTCCCACGGCCCGTTCGCCCTCCCTCCTCGTCCCCCGAACGAATGGCCTGCCCATCACCGACACCGCGATACCGACGGACACCGCCCCGCAGGACAGCCGCTTCGTCAACGACGACCTCCGGCCGGTGCCACCCGAGGAACGCCGCTGGACCACGTACAACTTCGCCGCCCTCTGGGTCGGCATGGCGCACAACATCCCCGGCCGCCCACTACCGCTCGCTCGGCCTTGACCTGGTGCCCGGCACCGGCCCGCTCGCGGCCGCCGTGCCCGGCGCCTTCGACGCCTGGATGCTCCTGCTGCGCGACCACGGCACCAAACCGCTCGCCGACGTACTGAAGTACGCCATCGGATACGCCGAGGACGGGCATCCGCCCGTCGAGCGGGTCGGGTCGGGGAGCCCGTGGACGGCGTGCGCGCGCTCTTCGAGAGCGAGTGGCACTCCTCGGCCGCGGTGTATCTGCCGGGCGGCCGCGCCCCGCGCCCGGGGCGGCTGCTGCGCAACCCGGCCCTGGCGCGGACCTGGCGCCGTGTCCTCGCGGAGTCCGCCCCTGCGCGCGCGTCCGCGACCGGCGACGGCCGGGTGCGGCAGATCGAGGCGGCCCGGCGCATCTGGCGCGAGGGGTTACCTCGATGACGCCCGGGGTTGGGACCGTGTTCGCCGATTGTCAGTGGGGCATGTTTTGCTGGACGCATGATCGAAGGGTTGCTCACAGAGTTTCTGGAAGACCGGTCGTCCGACGTCGAAGAGGCGGTCCGCAAGGCGGCGGCCGTCGAGATCATGCCGCGCTTCCGCCAGCTCGCCGCGCACGAGGTCCTGGAGAAGAGCGGCCCGCACGACCTGGTGACGGTCGCCGACCGGCGCGCCGAGGAGTTCCTGACCGAGGCCCTGACCGAGCTGCTGCCCGGCTCGGCCGTCGTCGGCGAGGAGGCCGTCGCGGCCGACCCGTCGGTGTACGACGCACTGGGCGGCGACGCGCCGGTGTGGATCGTCGACCCGGTCGACGGGACCCGCCAGTTCGTGCGCGGCGAGGAGGGCTTCTGCACGCTGGTGGCGCTCGCCCACCACGGCGAGGTGCTGGCGTCGTGGACGTACGGGGCGGCGCTCGACGTCATGGCGGTCGCGGTCCGCGGCCGCGGCGCGACGTTCAACGGCGAGGCGATACGGTCGGGGGCGCCCGCGCCCGGCGCGGTGATCGAGGTCGCCACCTCCCACCCGGACTACACGACGGAGGACCAGAAGCGCGCGCTGCTAGGGCTGCGCACCGACGGCGTCCGCCCGCGCCCGTGCGGCTCGGCCGGGCTCGAATACCTGGCGGTCGCGCGCGGCGAGCTGGACGCGGTCGCGTTCTCCTGGGAACTCGCCTGGGACCATGCGGCGGGCCTGCTCCTGGTGACCGAGGCGGGCGGGGCCCACACGACCGTGACGGGCGAGCCGTTCCGGATAACCGGCGGCAACGCACTGCCGTTCACGGCCGCCCGGGACGCGGCGACGGCGGAGCGGGTGCGGGGGCTGCTGGCGGGGGAGTGAGCGGGCGCGGTCGGGCGCCCGCCCCCGGGTCACCACGCGGCCTCCTGCCGCAACCGTGCCCACCCCGGACCTGATTGTCCGTGGCCCGGAATATGCTGGGTGCCTTGGCCACAAGGGCGTGAGGAGTCCAAGGTGCCGTCGATGCTCGATGCCGTCGTCGTGGGGGCGGGGCCCAATGGACTGACCGCCGCGGTCGAACTGGCCAGGCGCGGTCTGTCCGTTGAGGTCTTCGAGGCCAAGGACACCATCGGGGGCGGCGCCAGGACCGAGGAGCTCACCCTCCCCGGCTTCCGCCACGACCCCTGCTCCGCCGTGCACCCGCTGGGCATCGGCTCCCCGGCCTTCCGCCGGATGCCGCTCGACCGGTACGGGCTGGAGTGGCTGCACCCCGAACTGCCCATGGCGCACCCCTTCGACGACGGCACCGCGGCCGTGCTCGCCCGCTCGGTCGCCGAGACCGCCGCGTCGTTCGGCCCGCGCGACGCGGGCACGTACCGCAGGCTGGTGGCGCCGTACATCGGCAAGTGGGACGTCCTGGCGCGCGACTTCATGTCGCTGCCGCTGAGCGCCCTGCCCCGCGACCCGATCGGCCTCGCGCGCTTCGGCATCGACGGTGTTCCGCCGTACGCCTGGACGATGCGCCGCTTCCGGGACGACCGGGCGCGCGCCCTGATGGCCGGGCTCGTCGGCCATGTCATCGCCCCGCTGACCGGGGTGGCGACCTCCGCGGTCGGCCTGGTCTTCGCGCTCGCCGCGCACGAGAACGGCTGGCCGCTGCCGCGCGGCGGCTCGCAGTCGATCTCGGACGCGCTCGCCGCGTACCTGCGCGACCTGGGCGGCTCGGTCCACACCGGCTTCGAGGTGAAGCGGCTCGACGACCTGCCGCCCGCCCGCGCGTACGTCTTCGACACCTCACCGACCGCGCTCGCCCGGATCGCGGGCCTGGGCCGGGCGTACGAGGGGTACAAGTACGGCGCCGGCGTCTTCAAGATCGACTACGCGCTCGACGGCCCGGTGCCGTGGACCGCGGCCGAGCCGCGCCGGGCCGGTACGGTGCAGATCGGCCCGTCCAGCCGCGAGATCGGCGCCGCGCTGAGCCAGGCGTCCGGGGGCACCGCCCCCGAGACCCCGTTCCTGATCACCGCCCAGCCCAGCCTCGTCGACCCCTCGCGGGCGCCCGAGGGCAAGCACGTGTTCTGGGCGTACGGACACGTGCCGAACGGGTGGGACGGCGACCTCACCGACGCGATCGAGCGCCAGATCGAGCGCTTCGCGCCCGGCTTCCGCGACCGGGTGCTCGCGCGCGCCACGGCGGGGCCGCCGCAGCTCGCGGCGCACAACGCCAACTATGTGGGCGGCGACATCGCGTGCGGCGCGGCGCGCGGGCTCCAGCTGCTGCTGCGGCCCACCCTGTCGCTGTTCCCGTACACGACCCGGCACCCGTCGGTGTTCCTCTGCTCCTCCGCCACCCCGCCCGGCCCCGGGGTGCACGGCATGTCCGGGCACAACGCGGCCAAGGCGGTCTGGCGGGCTCTGCGGAAGGCTGACCGGCGATGAGTGCTTCGCGCCCCCGGATCGTGCTCGTCCGGGGCGACATCACGGACCAGTCCGTGGACGCGGTGGTCAACGCGGCCAACTCCTCGCTGCTGGGCGGGGGCGGGGTCGACGGCGCGATCCACCGCCGGGGCGGGCCGGAGATCCTGGCCGAGTGCCGTCGGCTGCGCGCCTCCCACTACGGCAAGGGACTGCCGACCGGGCGCGCCGTGGCCACGACTGCCGGCCGGCTGTCCGCGCGGTGGGTGATCCACACCGTGGGCCCGGTCTGGCAGCGCGACGAGGACCGCTCGGCCCTGCTCGCCTCCTGCTACCGCGAATCCCTGCGGGTGGCCGGGGAGTTGGGGGCGCGGACGGTGGCGTTCCCGGCGATCTCCACGGGGATTTATGGGTGGCCGTTGGACGACGGGGCGCGCATCGCTGTGCGCACGGTGCGGGAGGCCGCTGCCGCGGCTGGGTCTGTGGAGGAGGTCCGTTTCGTGCTGTTCGACGAGGGGGCGTATCGGGCGTTCGAGGAGGCGGTGGGGTAGGACTGTTCGGCTGCGGGCGGTATGCGGCTGATCGCGCGGTTCCCCGCGCCCCTGGGGGTTGGGCCTCGGGTCGGTCCTGGGGTGCGGCAGTCCCTCCCGGGAGTGGTTGTTCGGCCGCGGGTCGGTGTGGGCTGGTCGCGCGGTTACCCGCGCCCCCTCCCGGGAGTGGTTGTTCGGCTGCGGGCTCTCGTGGGCTGGTCGCGCAGTTCCCCGCGCCCCTGGGGGGCGTGGCTAAAGGGGCTGCAAAGCCCAGGAGCACTTGGTGCCGCCCCTGCGGCCTTCGGTGGCCAGGGATGGCCCCCCGCAGCCTCTCGACGGCCGGGGCTCCGACCCCCATCAGCCTCTCGGTCGCCATGCCCCCAACCCCTTGGGGGCGCGGGGAACTGCGCGATCAGCCCCCACCGGCCCGCAGCCGAAGATGCACCAGGCGACCGCACCCCCAACCCCTTGGGGGTGCGGGGAACTGCGCGATCAGCCACTACCGGCCCGCAGCCGAAGGACCGGCGCAGCCCAGCCCACCGCAGCCCACCGAAGGTAGATGTCGGATTCCTGCCAGCGACACCCCCTCCCCATAGCCGATCCTTGACCCATGAATCCCGCCGCCCCCGCGGCCCCCGCCGCCATGCACACCGATACCGAGCGCTGCGTGCGGGCCGTCCAGTCCAAGGACGCCCGTTTCGACGGGTGGTTCTTCACTGCCGTGCTCACCACCCGTATCTACTGCCGGCCCAGCTGCCCGGTGGTGCCGCCGAAGGTCGAGAACATGACCTTCTATCCGAGCGCCGCCGCCTGCCAGCAGGCCGGGTTCCGGGCCTGCAAGCGGTGCCGTCCGGACACCACGCCCGGCTCGCCGGAGTGGAACGCGCGCGCCGACTCCGTGGCCCGCGCCATGCGGCTCATCCGGGACGGCGTCGTCGACCGCGAGGGCGTGTCCGGGCTCGCCGCGCGGCTCGGCTACAGCGCCCGCCAGATCGAGCGCCAGCTCCGCGCCGAGCTGGGCGCCGGACCCCTCGCCCTGGCCCGTGCCCAGCGCGCCCAGACCGCCCGGATCCTCATCGAGACCACCGCCCTGCCGATGGCCGACGTCGCCTTCGCGGCGGGCTTCGCCTCGGTGCGCACCTTCAACGACACCGTCCGTGAGGTCTTCGCGCTCGCCCCCACCGAGCTGCGCGCCCGCGCCGCGCGGGGCGTCGCCCGCCAGGCCCCGGGCTCGATCGCCCTGCGGCTGCCCTACCGCGCCCCGCTCAACCCGGACAACCTCTTCGGGCATCTGGCCGCCACAGCGGTGCCCGGCGTGGAGGAGTGGCGCGGCGGCGCGTACCGCCGCACGCTCTCCCTGCCGTACGGGCACGGCATCGTCGAACTCATCCCCGGGCCCGACCACATCGGCTGTCTGCTCTCGCTCAGCGATCTGCGCGACCTCACCATCGCCATCAGCCGCTGCCGCTGGATGCTCGATCTCGACGCCGACCCGGTCGCCGTCGACGACCGGCTGCGCGCCGACCCGCTGCTCGCCCCGCTGGTCGACAAGGCTCCCGGCCGCCGGGTGCCGCGTACCGTCGACGCGGCGGAGTTCGCGGTACGGGCGGTGCTCGGCCAGCAGGTCTCCACGGCCGCCGCCCGCACCCACGCGGCCCGCCTGGTGACCGCGCACGGCGAGCCGGTCGAGGACCCGGCGGGCGGCCTCACCCATCTGTTTCCGACATCGCAGGCGCTGGCCGGGCTCGATCCGGAGGCCCTGGCCCTGCCGCGCAGCCGTCGCGCCACCCTCACCACACTGGTCGCGGGCCTGGCCGACGGCAGTATCCCCCTGGGCTTCGACACCGACTGGGACCGGGCGCGGGCCCAGCTCCTGGAGCTGCCGGGCTTCGGCCCCTGGACCGTCGAGGTGATCGCGATGCGGGCGCTCGGCGACCCGGACGCCTTCCTCCCCTCCGACCTGGGAGTGCGCCGCGCGGCCCAGTCGCTCGGCCTGCCCTCCTCGCCCGCCGCCCTCACCGCGAGCGCCGCCGCCTGGCGCCCGTGGCGGGCCTACGCCGTCCAGTACCTCTGGGCCACCGACGACCACCCCATCAACAACCTCCCTGCGTGAGGACGTTCACGATGACCACCACACACACCGTCACCGACAGCCCGTACGGCCCGCTCACCCTCGTCGCCGAGGACGGCGTGCTCAGCCGCCTCTACATGGAGAACCAGCGCCACCGCCCGCCCCAGGAGACGTTCGGCGAACCCGACGACGGCGGCCCGTTCCCCGAGGTGATCCGCCAGCTCGGCGCGTACTTCGCGGGCGAACTCACCGACTTCGACCTGGACCTCGACCTGCGCGGCACCGACTTCCAGCGCGCGGTCTGGGATCAGCTGCGCCACATCCCGTACGGCGAGACCCGCTCGTACGGCGAACTCGCCCAGCTGCTCGGCAACCCCGGCGCCTCCCGCGCCGTGGGCCTGGCCAACGGCAAGAACCCGGTGGGCATCATCGTCCCCTGCCACCGCGTGATCGGCTCCAAGGGAAGCCTGACGGGGTACGGCGGCGGCCTCGACCGCAAGCAGCGGCTGCTGGCCTTCGAGAAGGGGGCGGGGGAGGACGCGCTGTTCTGACCTCACCAGCCGACCGCCCTCAGTCGCCCATGAGCAGCGCGCCCAGGCGCAGGAACGCCTTGTACGTCTCCGGCGCCAGCCACGACAGCTCCACCGTGCTGCCGGTCGTCAGATGGCCGTCGCGGGGGATGGTGAGGACGCCCCGGCAGCGCGAGCTGAGGCTGCGGATGGTGGCCGCGTCCAGGGTCCAGCCGGCGGCCGGGCGGCTGTGGTTGAGGACGACCACGGCCTCCGCCACCAGGTCGGGGCGGCCCAGCGCCACCAGGCGGTCGACGGCCTGCTGGGCCTGGGTGACCCCGGCCGGGTCGGCCCGGGAGACGATCACCACCCGGTTGGCGAGCTCCAGCATCGCCTGCGGGAACCTGTCCGTGTCGGCGAGCGTGATGTCGAAGTACGGCGCCGTCACCTCCGCGACCGTGCGGTACTCCTGGTCCGAGAACTGGCCGGCCGCCGGCGGATGGGACACCGAGTCGTTGGCGAGCACCATCAGCCCGGAGCGGTGCTGGGAGAGGAAGAGGCGCAGCACCTCGAAGCCGGTGACCTCGGGGGCGGAGTGGGCCAGTTCGGCCAGCCGGGCCGCCGTGGCCCGGTAGACCCGGCGCGCGATGTGGATGTGGCTGCCCGCGTGCCGGTCCGTGTCGACGGCGAGCACCCGCTCCTGGCGCTGCTCGGCCAGGATCGCCCCGAGCACGGTGGTGGTCGTGGTGCAGCCCGCCCGGTCCTTGACCCCGAGGACCGCGATCCGCAACGGCTGGCGCAGCGGCGCCCGGATCGCCCGGATCCACTCCTCGCGGACCGAATCGTCCTCCGGGGCGGCCTCGGCGTCGGCCGCGGCCTCGGCGTCGTCCTCCTCGTCCCATTCCACCGGCATGATCATCAGCGCGCCGAACGCCTCGGCCATCTCCCGCGCGGTCGGCCGGGCCTCGGGCTCCTCGTCCACCGAGCGCAGCAGCAGATCGCGCAGACTCTCCTCCAGGCGGCGGAACTCCGGGTGGTGGCGCAGCACGTCGTGCTCGTACCAGCGCCAGTGCCGCCCGGTCACGGCTTCGAGCAGGATGGTGCCGACCGCGTACACATCGCCGGCGGCGATCCGGGACTCGCTCCACGATGTCACCTCGGGCGCCCGGTAGGGCGAGTTGCTGGGCATGACCAGCGAGGACGCGCTGGAGGCGCCGTCGATCCGGGCCGACGCCCAGCTGATGATGTGCAGCGTCCGCTCGGTGACGAGGACCGTCCCGGGCGTGAGCGAACCGTGGACGAGCCCTCTGCGGTGGCAGCGGTTGACCGCCCGCGCCAGGCTCCAGCCCAGCCAGGCGAGGAGCGAGGAGTCGCGCAGCGGCCCGGCGGCCTGGAGCACCGCGCGCAGGGTCGGCGCGGGCAGCCCGGTGCTGAGCGTGTCGAGCCGCAGCGCGATCCAGGGCGTGCTCTCGTCGAGGTCGCTGGCGAGCACCCCCGGCGCGTACACCCCGTCCATCCGCCGCAGCGCCCGGTACTCGGTGGCGAGCAGCTCGCGGGCGACGGGCGGGTCCGAGGTGTGGGCGACCCGCAGCAGCACCTCCTGGCCGTCGATGTCCGCGCCGATGTACGCGACGGGCTTGGTGCCGGTGTCCTGGCGCATCAGCAGCGCGTACGGCCCCAGCCCGTGCAGGTCCTGGAGCCGCAGCGGCAGCCAGGACGGCGCCCTGTCCAGACCGGACGGCAGCCGCACCTCCTCGTACTCGGTGACCGCCGGGGGCGGCGGCACCGACGCCATCGGACGGGCGCCCAGATGCGTCAGCAGCCGGTCCTCCAGCCAGGCGAACGGCCTTGTCCCCGGCAGGAGTTCGCCCGTCCCCGACGGGTGGGCGAGCCAGGCCGGGAAGTCGGGGGAGCGGCCCACCAGCGTGGCCAGGCGGTCGGTCACCGCGCGGGTGGTGCGCAGCAGGTCGATCGGGGAGGCGGTGTCGAGCAGGATCTCCTGGACGCCGTCGAGGAAGCCGAAGCGGCGGTGCTGGGCGGGGAGTCCGGCGCCGGGCGGCTCGGCCTGGCGCATCAGCCCGCCGAGGAACACCTCGGCCAGGTGCGCGGTGTCCGAGTGCCACGGCACGGCTGCCTGTACCAGCCGCATCACCGGCACCGTCAGCGGCGAGATGGCCGCGAGGTGCGCGGCGAGCCGGTACGCCTGCGGGGAGGCCGCGTCCCGGAACCGCAGCACCGCGTCGGCCGGGTCCGTGCCCCGGGTGGCCGCCTCGCCCCGGAGGCCGCGCACGCCCGGCGGCGCGAGCAGCGGCAGCTCCGCGCTGGCCCCGGGCGAGGCCACCAGACGCGCCCAGGTGGCGACGGCCGGGGGATACGGCTCCAGTACGGGGACGGGCACCCCCGGGAAGCGGTCGCCGAGGCCTGGCGGCAGCAGCGGGTCGGTCACCTCCCAGGTGTGGTTGGCCGCGCCGCGCCGCCGCGTCGTCACCGACCACTGCTCCGCGCGGATGCCCGAGGCGTCCCACATGTGGGAGGGCAGCGCGTGCACCACCGCCGTCGGGCCCTGCCGGGCCCAGCGTTCCAGGGCGGTGTGCATCCGCCCGTCCCGCCAGCACGCCCCCACCCCGTCGCTGATCACCAGGACCAGGGTGCGGCCCGACGGGTCGGCGGCGGACGCGGGGGAGAGCAGCGGCCCGCCGGGGTCGAAGGGGCGCACCTTGAGGCCGGGCGCGGTGTCCGAGCGGGCGTCCAGGCCGTGCACCCGGATGTCGCGGAAGGCGCCCAGCCGCTCGAAGACGGACCGCAGTTCGGTGGCGAGCCTGCGCCACAGCAGCATCGAGAGGCCGTCGTCGATGAGCAGGGTGAGATCCAGCCAGCGGCGCCGCGCGGGCCGCAGCACCACGTCGGGCAGGCCGCTCTCGGCCATCGCGGTGGCGGTCGCCTCCTCGTCGAACTCCCAGAAGTGCGAGCCCGGATGGGGCTGCTTCAGCAACCGCAGGGACCGGCTCAGACGCAGCTCCCCGTCGCCGAGCGCCTTCTCCTCGGGCACCCGCACCGGCAGCGCCCCGGCGCCGCGTTCCGGGCCGCGCGGGGAGGCGGTCGCGCCGGTGAACTCGGGGGCGCCGCGGGCGGCCGCCGCCGCGTGCAGGGCGCCCAACAGCTGGGTGGGGAGCGGCGGTTGGGAGCCGGCCCCTTCCTTGGCGTCGCCCTCCCCGAGCCCGGGCGGCACCACCGTGCCTTCGGGCGGTGTCGGCGGCCCCGCCCACGCCCCCGGGCCCGGCTGCCGCACCCGGTCCGGCGCCAGAGCGCTCGCCAGCGGGGCCGCGGCGCCGCTCGGCAGCCGGGCGGCCAGCCACAGCGTGTCCAGGAGCTCGTGCGTGGACAGCTCGTGGCCCACCAGGGCGGCGAGTCCCGCCAGGGCGTCGGAGGGCTCCGCGCGCGGCACGGCTAGACCGATCCGCCCAGCCGGTGGAGCACCGCGTCCAGCAGGCCCTCGGCGTTCAGGTTCACCCCGCCCTTGCGCAGGAACACGGCGTTGAGCAGCTGGTCCGTGGCGAGCTCACCCGGCGCCCGGCGGTTCAGGAACGCGTGCAGCAGGTCGTCGACGCCTTCGAGGGCCCGCTCGCCCAGGTGCGCGGCCACGATGTCCCGCAGCCGCTCCTCGTCCGGATCCGGCAGATCGAGGCGGACGCAGCGCCGCAGGAACGCGGGCGGGAAGTCCCGCTCGCCGTTGCTGGTGATCACCACCACCGGGAACTCGCGGCAGCGCACCACGCCGCGGGTGACCGTGACCCGTCCGCCCTCGGGGTCATGGGTGAGCACCGGCACCTCGGACTGCGCCTCCGGCAGCCGCGACAGCTCGGGGATCTCGAACTCGCCCTCCTCGAACACCGTCAGCAGGTCGTTGGGAAGATCGACGTCTCCCTTGTCGAGTTCGTCGACCAGGAGGACCCGCGGCCGCTCGCGCGGGACGAGCGCGGTGCCCAGCGGCCCCAGGCGGACGAAGGTGCCGATGTCGGGCTCGGGCGCGCCGCGCTCCTGGCGCAGATGGGTCTCGCGCAGCCGCCCGATGGCGTCGTACCCGTACAGCGCGTCCTTGAGCACCGACCGGCTGTTGACCGGCCACTGGAGCACCGGGCCGAGCGACAGCTCGTGCGCGACGGCGTGCGCCAGCGAGGACTTGCCGGTGCCGGGGTGCCCGGTGACCAGGAGCGGGCGGCGCAGATGCAGCGCGGCGCTCACCACGTCGGCCTCGGTGCGGCCGATCAGATACGGGCGGTGGCGCACCCGCGTCCCCGGGGCGCCGTTGGCGAACTGCCGCCATGGCGGCGCCTCGGGGAAGACCACCTCCCGGGCCGTGCGGTCGCCGCGGAAGAGCCGCCACCCGTCGTTCTCCGTCATGTCGCCTGATCCGTTCCTTCCGAGGGGCGGGCGATTCCTTCCGGTCCCAGCGAGGGGTCGGCGAGCTGCAGCTCGTCGGGGAGCGGCAGCCCGGCGTCCTCCCACACCAGCGCCGGCCGTGCGGGCACCTCCGGGTCCATATAGGCGCGGACCCTGAAGTGCCGGACTCTTTCCGGGAGTTCGTCGACGGGGCCGTACGGATTCGCCCCGTCGAGCCGGGCGGCGTCACCCGGCTCCCCGGCCGCGCGGTCCCACAGGACGATCGGCACCCCCATGGCCAGACAGAAGTGCAGCAGCCGCGTCCGGCTGCCGGGGGGCCCGTGCACTATGACGCGGGCGGCGTCGTAGTGGGTTGTCTTGAGCAGCCGGATGAGTTCCATCTCGTCGGATATCCGGTGGTCCGCGACGAGCGGTTCGCTCTGGTGCCGGGCGCCCCAGCGGCGCTTCAGGTCGCCCGCGCCGGTGCGCGAGCGGCGTCTGATCTGCGGGCAGCGCAGTACGAGGTGGAAGTCCTCGCCCAGCGGCGCAGGGAAGAACTCGTCGGCGCTCGCCCCGTCCCACTCGTCCACCGCCAGGTGCAGCGCGTCCGGGGCGACGGACACAGCGACCAGCGCCACGTTCTGCCCGGCGCCCTCCGCGCCCCCGGCCACCTCGCGCACCAGCCGGGCGATCTCCCGCCCGGTGCGCGGCCGTTCGGTGCCGGTGGCGGCGCGGGCGGCCGTGCCGTCGGCGCGCATCCGCCACACCGCGCACCGGTAGCGGTCGGCCGGGTCCTTGGGGTGGCGGCTGAGCTCCACCAGGACGCGGACTCCGGTGCCGGCCGACCGGTTCGACCAGCGCGCCGCGTCCGCCCGGCGCTCGCCCAGGGCCGAGAGGTGGATGCCGAGCCTGGTCGCGACCCGGCCGCTCCAGTCCTGGAGCGCCTCGCAGGCGATGCCTCCGGTCTCCGCGGCCGCGTACTCCACGACCCGCAGCAGGGCGGGCAGCCGGGGCGTCTCGTCCGGCACCGGCGAGCCGTCGCCGGGCCACTCCTCCAGCTCGCGCACCGCGCCCGGCACGTCGTCGGGGTCGAGCCGTGCGGCCGTCAGCGAGCGGGGCAGATCCACATAGGGCAGCGCCGCCGTAGCCGCCCGGGGGAGCAGCCCCGGGTCCTGGCGGGTGAGATGGTCCCACTTCACCAGCAGCGCCCGGTGTTCGGCGACGGAGAGCAGCCCGGCCGCGTCGGTGAGCCGGCCGAGCGCGAGCAGCCGGTCCAGCTGGGCGCGGCCCCGCGCGTCGGTCAGGGACGGGGCGAGCGACTCGGCCAGCGTGGGCAGCGCGCGCTCGACCGTACACAGCAGCACCGCCAGCTCCTCCACCGACGGGGCCGTCCCGTCCGCCCGGGTGCGCAGACCGAGGGCCGCCCCGAGCGCGGTGGAGTGCGCCGCCCGTACGGTCGGATCGCCCAGCAGGGCGTGCAGCGGGCCGGCCATCATGTCCCGCACCGACTCGTCGCCCGCCGCGCCGGCGGGCTCGCCCGCACCCGGTGGCGCCGGGTCCGGGGCCGCCCCGACCCGTAACAGCTCCTGCCGGACCGACTGCCAGGTCAGGCCCCAGCTGCGGCGCACGGTGTGCTGGGTGTCGAAAGACCCGCCCGGCGGGGTGATCCTGCCCATCACCAGCCCCACCGCGGCGCCGTCGGCGGGTGACCACAGGGGCCCGCCGCTGTATCCGTCGTCGACGGCCGCACCGGAGAGCCTGCCGTCGAGATAGCCGATCCGCCCGTCGCACGAGCCGACCTGGACGTCCGCGTACGAGAAGGGCTGGCCGCCGCCGTACCAGGCCCGCACCAGCTGCCCGGCCCGCATGTCCAGCCAGCGCACCGGGCCCACCGGGGGCGGCGGTTCCTCGTCCAGCTCCAGTACGGCCAGGTCGCCGCCCCACTCCAGGGAGCCGTCGGCCACCGGCCCCTGGTGGTGCGCGGCGCGCGGCGGCACCCAGGCCACCAGGCGCGCCTGCCGGGCGTCGGCGGCGCCCGCGGCCAGCGCCGGGAAGGAGACGTCGAGGGTGACCGCGCCCGGGTCGCGCGGGCTCAGCATCCGCAGGCCCAGCGCGGCGTTGACGACGTGTGCGCAGGTCAGCAGTCTGCGGCCGGCGAGATAGACGCCCGCGCCGGCGGTCCGCCCCCGGTCGGCCGAGAGCACCCGCACCAGCGCGCCGCGCGCGTCGGCCGACGGGTCCGCGCCCGGCGCCTTGAACCAGCCCACGGCTCAGTTGCCGCCGTCGGCGCCGTCGGGCCGCAGCTGCCAGGTCGCCGAGACGGTCATGCTGGCCTGGCCGTTGGCGCCCACGATCCCGAGCTTGAGGTCCTGGCCGATCTGGAGGCCGAAGCAGACGTCGAGGGAGTCGGGCGGGTCGGGGATGCCCCGTACGGAGTCGTGCACCTGCTGGAGGAAGGGTCCGAGCGGTCGCAGTACGGCCGCGAGCGTGTCCGTGGCGAGCGCGGCGACCCGCTCGCGGCCGCGCCCGACGGGCGTCGCCCCGCCTACCCCGCCCGGCAGGTCGTCGTCCGCTGCCGGGGCCGTCGTTCTCGGTCCGCCGACGGGCGTGAGCTCGACTCTGACCCGGGCGCCGTCGTCGAGGATGAGTTCCATGTAGTCGTCATGCGGCACGGGGATATTGTGGGGCCAACCGGCTTCGGGGGCAGCATGGTTGACGGAATGCGATGACGTAGATCCAGTGGTCGTCAGCCCACCGTTCGGCCGTTCTCCAGCTCCGCCATACCCGCCCCCGCCGTCAGCACGTCGAGCGCGGCGAGCACCCGGTGGCCCAGCCGGCCCGGCAGATACGCGGTGATCTCCTCGCGCGGTACCAGCCGCCAGTCGAGCAGCTCCTCCTCCTGGAGGCGGATCGCCCTCAGCCGCTCCTCGGGGAGGCCGCCGCCGTCGTACACGTACGCGGCGATCGGTGGCCCGGTCCGGGCCCGGCACCCAGTCGACCGCGAGCAGCCGTCCGGGGCTCACGTCCAGGCCGATCTCCTCCAGCGTCTCGCGCCGGGCGGCCTGGCGGGGGGTCTCGCCCTGGTCGGACTCGATCGTGCCGCCGGGGCGAGCCCCGCCGTGCCGTCGATCGCCCAGGGGGTGGGCGTGCAGTGGAAGAACGAGTACTCCAGGGGCGTGCGCGCCGCGTCGCCGGTCCGGGGCGCCGCGCCACCGGCCGGCGGCGGGGTGAGGTAGTGCGTGAGCGGCTCGCCCACCCCGTGGGACATCAGGCCGATGCCCATGCCCGCGCAGAACATCATCGCGATCCACGCGAGGTCGGTGAACTCGGGCTCGCAGTCGTCGGTGCCGGGCCGGATCCGCCCGTACCGGCTGAGCGCGAGCACCACGCACAGGAGGAGGAACGTCTCGGCGGCGATCACGAACAGCCGGGCGAAGCAGGCGAGCACCCGGGCCAGGGCCGTGGCGGAGGCGCTGTCGAAGGAGTGCTTGCCGAGCGCGGCCCAGGCGAGACGGCCACCACCGCGGCCGGGTCGCCGGGCGGGGCGCCGGAGCCGGAATGGCCGATCGAATCCGTGCTCATGGCGCCCCAGCATGGTTCGCGCTCTGGAGGTTTCGTGGGGTGGCCCGCCGTCCCGCCGTACATGACACCTATGGGCAGGGGCGCGTGCGGCGGATAGGGTCGGAGCGGCGCGACTGCCTGTTCGACAGCAAGGGATTAGCAAGTGACGGACGGAGCAGTTTTCGAAGCCGCGCGCGTGCTGGTGGCGGCGGACAAGTTCAAGGGCTCGCTCACGGCCGTACAGGTCGCGGAGCGGGTGACGGCCGGGCTGCGGCGGGTCGTCCCCGGCCTTGCGGTGGAGACCCTGCCGGTCGCCGACGGCGGCGACGGCACGGTCGCGGCGGCGGTCGCGGCCGGGTTCGCCCGCCGCGAGGCCCGGGTCACCGGCCCGCTCGGCACCCCGGTCACGGCGGCCTTCGCGGTACGGGACGGGGTGGCCGTGGTGGAGATGGCGGAGGCGTCCGGCCTCCAGCACCTCCCCGACGGCGTCTTCGCCCCGCTGACCGCCACCACGTACGGCTCGGGCGAGCTGCTGCTCGCCGCGCTCGACGCGGGCGCGCGCACCATCGTGTTCGGGGTGGGCGGCAGCGCCACCACGGACGGCGGCGCGGGCATGCTCGCGGCGCTCGGCGCCCGCTTCCTGGACGCGGCGGGCGAGCCCGTGGCGCCGGGCGGCGGCCCCCTGGCGACGCTGGCGACGGCGGACCTCTCCGGCCTCGACCCCCGTTTCGCCTCGGTCGGCCTGGTCCTGGCCAGCGACGTGGACAACCCGCTCACGGGGCCCAAGGGGGCGCCCGCGGTGTACGGGCCGCAGAAGGGCGCCACGCCCGAGGACGTGGCGACCCTGGACGCGGCGCTCGGCCATTTCGCCGAGGTCCTGGAGGCGTCCGTGGGCGCCCGTGCGGCCGAGGCGGCCCTCGCCCCGGGCGCCGGCGCGGCGGGCGGCATCGGCTACGGCGCGCTGGTCGCCCTGGGGGCCACGTTCCGGCCGGGTATCGAGGTCATGCTGGACGTCCTCGGCTTCGCCCCGGCCCTGGCCCGGGCCACCCTGGTGATCACCGGCGAGGGCTCGCTCGACGAGCAGACCCTGCACGGCAAGGCTCCGGCGGGCGTGGCGGCGGCGGCCCGGGCGGCCGGCATCGAGGTGGTCGCGGTCTGCGGCCGCCTGGCCCTGCTCCCGGAGGCCCTCGGCACGGCGGGCATCCGCCGGGCGTACCCCCTCACGGCCCTGGAGCCGGACCCGGCGCGCTGCATGGCGCAGGCGGGGCCGCTGCTGGAGCGCGTGGCGGAGCAGATCGCGAAGGACTTCCTGAGCTGAGCGGACGCCTGCGGACCGTAGCGGGTTGCTCGCGCGGTTCCCCGCGTCCCCTGAGGCATGCCGGCCAGCCCGGTCCCCCCTAGGGGCGCGGGGAACCGCGCGCTCGGCCACGCACGGTCCGCGGCCGCAAGGGCTGTTCTTCGTCCGCCGCCCGGTGGGGGCTGGTCGCGCGGTTCCCCGCGCCCCTGGTGGGCACCCCAGCCGTCCGGCACGGCAAGAAGGGCCCCGGACCAAGTGGTCCGGGGCCCTTCAGGTACAGGCACAACGCGAAGCGCTACGGCAGCTGGGCCGCCCGCGCCTCACGGCGGTTGTCGCGGATCGAGTTCACCCGGCGGGCCGTGGCGAACAGGGGGATCACCGCGCCCAGCACGACCTGCAGCACGCAGCCCGTCTGGAGGAGCAGCTGGCCGCCCGGCGCGTCGAACGCCCACGCCGCGAGCAGCCCCATCGCGCCCACGATCCAGCTGAGCATGGCCACCGCGAGGATGCCCCGCGGCTTCGGGTACTCGACCCGGCTGACCATCAGCCACGCCACCCCGATGACGGCGAGCAGCGTCGGGACGAACGGCAGCTCCAGGAGCACGATCGAGACGACCGTGAGCGCGCCGAAGGGGCTCGGCATGCCCTGGAACATTCCGTCCTTCATCGTCACGCAGGAGAACCGCGCGAGTCTGAGCACCACCGCGAGCAGCACCGTGATCGCCGCCACGGCCGCGACCCGCTGGTGCGCGTCGTCGGCGACCATGCCGTACACGAGGACGAAGTACGCCGGGGCGAGCCCGAAGCTGATCAGGTCCGAGAGGTTGTCCAGCTCGGCGCCCATCGGCGAGCTGCGCAGCTTCCGCGCGACCAGGCCGTCGCAGAGGTCGAAGATCGCCGCGAGCAGCATCAGGATCACGGCGGTCGCTGCGGAGTGCCGCGCCATGCCGGTCTCGGAGCTGCCCGACAGGTGCGGGATGAGGATTCCGGTGGTGGTGAAGTACACCGCCATGAACCCGCAGGTCGCGTTGCCGAGCGTCAGGGTGTCCGCTATCGACAGCCGCAGGGAGAGGGGCATCTCCTCCGCGTCGTCGTCGGCGTCCGCGCCCGGCACCCAGTCGGTCTGGGTGTCCGGATCAATCACGGTCAATTCGAGTCACCCCCGCAGTGGTCTTCTGCCCGACCTCGACAGCGACCTCGACCCCCTCCGGAAGATAGATGTCGACCCGGGAGCCGAACCGGATGAGACCGATGCGCTCGCCCTGCTCCACCTTGGTGCCCTGGGGGATGTAGGGGACGATCCGCCGCGCCACCGCACCCGCGATCTGCACCATCTCGATGTCACCGAGCTCGGTGTCGAAGTGCCAGACAACGCGCTCGTTGTTCTCGCTCTCCTTGTTGAACGCCGGAACGAACCCGCCGGGCACGTGCTCGACGGACGTCACCGTGCCGGCCAGGGGCGCACGGTTGACGTGGACGTTCAGCGGGCTCATGAAGATCGCGACGCGGGTACGCCCGTCCTTCCACGGCATGATGCTCTGCACCACGCCGTCGGCGGGGGAGATGACCCGCCCGGTAGCGATCTCGCGCTCGGGGTCGCGGAAGAACCACAGCATGCCCGCCGCGAGCGCGGTGGCGGGTACGGCCACGGCCTTGGCGGCGCCGGAGCGGCGCGCGCGGGCGAGGCTGAGGGCTGCGGTGGCGACGGTCGGCAGAAGCCACGGCGATGCTCCGCGAGCAAGACGTCCCTGGAGGAAACCGTCGCGAGATGCAGAGGTTTGGCTGTGGGGCATGGATGACCTTCGTAGCGGATGATGCCGCGCTGGCAAGTGGGGGACGGCGGCTGGTTTACCAGCGATGCTATCGGTTGCGAGCCGCAACTGGGAAAGCCAGAAGCCGAGTCGGTCGGCCGGAAGCCCTCAGGAAACGCCTACAGGGTGTGATGTTCTTCGCGGCCGAACCGACCTAAAAGCGGCAATCAACCCTGGAATCGGTACTCCTCAAGAAGCCGACGCCCAATGATCATTTTTTGGATCTCGGCGGTACCTTCACCGATGAGCAGCATCGGCGCCTCGCGGTACAGGCGCTCGATCTCGTACTCCTTCGAGAAGCCGTAGCCACCGTGGATACGGAAGGCGTCCTCCACGACCTCCTTGCAGTACTCGGAGGCGAGGTACTTCGCCATCCCTGCCTCAAGGTCGTTTCGTTCCCCGGAGTCCTTTTTGCGTGCTGCGTTGACCATCATGGCATGAGCGGCCTCGACCTTGGTAGCCATCTCGGCCAGCTTGAACTGAATGGCCTGGTGCTGGGCGATCGCTTTGCCGAAAGTGTGACGTTGCTGGGCATACGAGACACCCAGTTCGAATGCACGCTGAGCGACGCCACAGCCACGCGCCGCGACGTTCACACGGCCGACCTCGACTCCGTCCATCATTTGGTAAAACCCTCGGCCGGTGACCCCGCCGAGGACCCGATTGGCCGGAATGCGCAGTCCGTCCATGATGAGTTCGGTCGTGTCGACGCCCTTGTAACCCATCTTGTCGATCTTGCCGGGGATGGTCAGACCGGGCCGGACCTCGCCGAAGCCGGGCTCCTTCTCCACCAGGAAGGTCGTCATCGACTTGTGGGGGGCGGTGCCCTCCGGGTGTCCTTCGTCACTCCGGCACAGAACGGCGACGAGCGATGACGTTCCGCCATTGGTCAGCCACATCTTCTGGCCGTTCAGGACGTACTCGTCGCCGTCCCTGACGCCCTTGGACGTGATCGCCGACACATCCGAGCCGAGCGCCGGCTCCGACATCGAGAACGCGCCGCGCACCTCGCCCAGGGCCATCCGGGGCAGGAAGGTGTCCTTCTGCTCCTGGGTGCCGTGCTGCTTGAGCATGTACGCCACGATGAAGTGCGTGTTGATGATGCCGGAGACCGACATCCAGCCACGCGCGATCTCCTCGACGCACAGCGCGTACGTCAGGAGCGACTCGCCCAGACCGCCGTACTCCTCGGGGATCATCAGCCCGAACAGGCCGAGCTCCTTGAGGCCTTCGACGATCTGCGTCGGGTACTCGTCCTTGTGCTCCAGCTGCGTCGCGACCGGAATGATCTCCTTGTCGACGAAGTCCCGGACGGTGGCCAGGATTTCCTGCTGGACGTCGGTCAGACCGGCGGTCTGCGCGAGACGGGCCATGGCTACTTCTCCTGCTCACTCTTTGAGATGTCCAGCAGCTCGGGGCGGCCGGGCTGCTCGCCGCCCCGCTCCTTGATGTACGTCTCGGTGGGGACCATCACCTTGCGGCGGAACACGCACACCAGCGTGCCGTCCTGCTTGTAGCCCTTGGTCTCGACGTAGACGATCCCGCGGTCCGACTTGGACTTGGAGGGCGTCTTGTCGAGGACCTTCGTCTCGCCGTAGATGGTGTCGCCGTGGAAGGTCGGCGCCACGTGCTTGAGCGACTCGACCTCCAGGTTGGCGATCGCCTTGCCGGACACGTCCGGCACGCTCATACCGAGCAGCAGCGAGTAGATGTAGTTGCCCACGACGACGTTCCTGCCGAAGTCGGTCGTCTTCTCCGCATAGTTGGTGTCCATGTGGAGCGGGTGGTGGTTCATGGTGAGCAGACAGAACAGGTGGTCGTCGTACTCGGTCACCGTCTTCCCGGGCCAGTGCTTGTACACGTCCCCGACGGTGAACTCTTCGTAGGTGCGGCCGAACTGCATGGTGTTACGCCTCCGGGATCTCGAACTTCGACGTGCGCTGCATACCGGCCGCCCGGCCCTTGCCCGAGATGACCAGCGCCATCTTGCGGCTTGCCTCGTCGATCATCTCGTCGCCGAGCATCGCCGAGCCCTTCTTGCCGCCGGCCTCGGAGGTGAAGTACTCGTACGCGTCGAGGATGAGCTCGGAGTGGTCGTAGTCCTCCTGCGAGGGCGAGAAGACCTCGTTGGCCGCCTCGACCTGGCCGGGGTGCAGCACCCACTTGCCGTCGAAGCCGAGGGCGGCGGCGCGCTGGGCGACCGCCTTGTAGCCGTCGATGTTCTTGATCTGGAGGTAGGGGCCGTCGATCGCCTGGAGGTTGTTGGCGCGGGCGGCCATCAGGATCTTCATCAGGATGAAGTGGTAGGCGTCCGCCGGGTAACCGGGCGGCTGCTCGCCCACGACCAGCGACTTCATGTTGATCGACGCCATGAAGTCGGCCGGGCCGAAGATGATCGTCTCGACGCGCTGGGAGGCCGTCGCGATCTCGTTGACGTTGTTCAGACCCTGGGCGTTCTCGATCTGCGCCTCGATGCCGATCTTGCCGACCTCGAAGCCCATCGTCTTCTCGATCTGGGTGAGCAGCAGGTCCAGCGCGACGATCTGCTCGGCGGTCTGCACCTTCGGCAGCATGATGCAGTCCAGGTTCTGCCCCGCGCCCTCGACGACCGTCACGACATCGCGGTACGTCCACTCGGTCGTCCAGTCGTTGACCCGCACGACCCGGGTCTTGCCGGTCCAGTCGCCCTCGTTCAGGAACTTGACGATGGTGTGCCGGGCCTCCGGCTTGGCGAGCGGCGCACAGGCGTCCTCCAGGTCCAGGAAGACCTGGTCGGCGGGGAGTCCCTGCGCCTTCTCCAGGAAGCGCGGGTTCGAGCCCGGAACGGCGAGGCACGAACGGCGCGGGCGGAGACGGTTGACGGTCATGCGGGGACCTCCAGAGGGTCGAGCTTGTTCGCTTTCCGGATCTCGTCGACGATACGGCCGATGATCTCCGTGATACCGAAGTCCTTCGGGGTGAATACGGCGGCCACACCCGCCTTGCACAGCTCCTCGGCGTCCGCCGGCGGGATGATCCCCCCGACGATCACCGGGATGTCGTGGGCGCCGGCCTCGCGCAGCCGCCCCAGCACGTCCGGGACCAGCTCGGCGTGCGAGCCGGACAGGATCGAGAGGCCCACGCAGTGCACATCCTCCGCCAGGGCGGCGTTGACGATCTGCTCGGGGGTCAGCCGGATCCCCTGGTAGACCACCTCGAAACCGGCGTCACGCGCGCGTACGGCGATCTGCTCGGCCCCGTTGGAGTGCCCGTCGAGCCCCGGCTTGCCCACCAGCAGCCGCAGCCGGCCCGCTCCCAGCTCATCGGCCGTACGGGTGACCTTCTCGCGCACCAGCGCCAGCGGCGTGCCCGCCTCGGCCGGGACCGCGACCGGGGCCGAGGAGACCCCGGTCGGTGCCCGGAACTCGCCGAAGACATCGCGCAGCGCCCATGACCACTCGCCCGTGGTGACGCCCGCGCGGACGCACTCCAGGGTCGCGGCCATCAGGTTCTCGGACCCGGCGGCCGCCTTCTTCAGGGCCGCCAGCGCCTCCGACGCCCGGGTCTCGTCCCGGTTGTCGCGCCACTCGTGGAGCTTGGCCACCACCCGCGCCTCGTTCGCCGGGTCGACCGTCATGATCGCGGTGTCCAGGTCGGAGGTGAGCGGACTGGGCTCGGTCGACTGGTAGCAGTTGACGCCGATGATCTTCTCCTCGCCGCCCTCGATGCGCGCCCGGCGCTCGGCGTGCGAGGAGACCAGCTGCGACTTGAGGTAGCCGGACTCGACGGCCGCCATCGCGCCGCCCATCTGCTGGATCCGGTCGATCTCGGCCAGGCACTCCTCGACCAGCGAGTCCACCTTGGCCTCGACGACGTGCGACCCGGCGAAGATGTCCTCGTACTCCAGGAGGTCGCTCTCATGCGCCAGGACCTGCTGGATCCGCAGCGACCACTGCTGGTCCCAGGGGCGCGGCAGGCCGAGCGCCTCGTTCCAGGCGGGGAGCTGGACGGCCCGCGCGCGGGCGTCCTTCGACAGCGTCACGGCCAGCATTTCGAGCACGATCCGCTGGACGTTGTTCTCCGGCTGCGCCTCGGTCAGACCCAGCGAGTTGACCTGGACGCCGTAGCGGAAGCGGCGCTGCTTGGCGTCCTCGATGCCGTACCGCTCGCGCGTCACCTTGTCCCAGATGCGGCCGAACGCCCGCATCTTGCACATCTCCTCGATGAACCGGACACCCGCGTTCACGAAGAACGAGATCCGCGCGACCACCTCGCCCTTGCGGTCCTCGGGGATCTGCCCGGACGCGAACACCGCGTCGAGCACGGCGATCGCGGTGGACATCGCGTACGAGATCTCCTGGACCGGGGTGGCCCCCGCCTCCTGGAGGTGGTAGCTGCAGATGTTGATCGGGTTCCACTTGGGGATGTGGTTGACCGTGTACGTGATCATGTCGGTGGTCAGCCGCAGCGACGGACCGGGCGGGAAGACGTGCGTCCCGCGCGACAGGTACTCCTTGACGATGTCGTTCTGCGTCGTGCCCTGCAGCCGGGTGATGTCGGCGCCTTGCTCCTCGGCGACCACCTGGTACATGGCCAGCAGCCACATCGCGGTGGCGTTGATGGTCATCGAGGTGTTCATCTGCTCCAGGGGGATGTCCTGGAACAGCCGGCGCATGTCACCGAGATGGGACACCGGGACCCCGACCCGGCCCACCTCGCCGCGGGCGAGGATGTGGTCCGGGTCGTAGCCGGTCTGCGTCGGCAGGTCGAAGGCGACCGACAGGCCGGTCTGGCCCTTGGCGAGGTTGCGCCGGTAGAGCTCGTTGGACGCCTCGGCGGTCGAGTGACCGGCGTACGTCCGCATGAGCCAGGGCCGGTCCTTCTGACGCTCAGTCATATGTCGCTCCGTGCTCAGATGTTGCGGAAGCGGTTGATGGCGTCGAGGTGCTTGGCGCGGAGTTCGTGGTCGCGGATGCCGAGGCCCTCACGGGGGGCGAGGGCGAGGACGCCGACCTTGCCCTGGT
This sequence comes from Streptomyces sp. NPDC059994, assembly GCF_042737755.1. Classification (NCBI taxonomy): domain Bacteria; kingdom Bacillati; phylum Actinomycetota; class Actinomycetes; order Kitasatosporales; family Streptomycetaceae; genus Streptomyces; species Streptomyces sp. NPDC059994. The sequence continues at coordinate 119,812 of NZ_JBHWUR010000003.1, read as the reverse complement.
GGAGGTTGCGGTGGACGTCGTAGGCGGCCTGCCCGGTCTCCTCCAGGGAGTACACCTTGGAGAGGGTGGGGTGGATCTTGCCCTTGGCGATGAGGCGGTTGGCCTCCCAGGCCTCGCGGTAGTTGGCGAAGTGGGAGCCGATGATGCGCTTCAGGGACATCCACAGGTAGCGGTTGTCGTACTCGTGCATGTAGCCCGAGGTGGAGGCGCAGGTGGTGATGGTGCCGCCCTTGCGCGTGACGTAGACGCTCGCACCGAAGGTCTCGCGGCCGGGGTGCTCGAAGACGATGTCGATGTCCTCGCCGCCGGTGAGTTCGCGGATGCGCTTGCCGAAGCGCTTCCACTCCTTCGGGTCCTGGGTGTGCTCGTCCTTCCAGAACTTGTAGCCCTCGGCGTTGCGGTCGATGACGGCCTCGGCGCCCATGGCGCGGCAGATGTCGGCCTTCTCGGGGCTGGAGACCACGCAGATCGGGTTGGCGCCGCCGGCCAGCGCGAACTGCGTGGCGTACGAGCCGAGTCCGCCGCTGGCGCCCCAGATCAGGACGTTGTCGCCCTGCTTCATCCCGGCGCCGTTACGGGAGACGAGCTGGCGGTAGGCGGTGGAGTTCACAAGCCCGGGCGAGGCCGCCTCCTCCCAGCTCAGGTGGTCCGGCTTCGGCATCAGCTGGTTCGACTTGACCAGCGCGATCTCGGCGAGGCCGCCGAAGTTCGTCTCGAAGCCCCAGATCCGCTGCTCGGGGTCGAGCATCGTGTCGTTGTGGCCGTCGGAGGACTCCAGCTCCACCGACAGACAGTGCGCGACGACCTCGTCGCCCGGCTTCCACGCGTTCACGCCCGGGCCGGTGCGCAGGACCACGCCCGCGAGGTCCGAGCCGATGACGTGGTACGGCAGGTCATGGCGCTTGGTCAGCTCGCTGAGCCTGCCGTAGCGCTCCAGGAACCCGAACGTGGAGACCGGCTCGAAGATCGACGTCCACACCGAGTTGTAGTTGACCGAGGAGGCCATCACGGCCACCAGGGCCTCGCCGGGGCCGAGTTCGGGCACCGGCACCTCGTCGAGGTGTATCGACTTGCGCGGGTCCTTGTCCCGGGTGGCGAGCCCGGCGAACATCTCCGTCTCGTCCTTGTGCACGGTGATCGCGCGGTACGACTCGGGGATGGGCAGAGCCGCGATGTCTGCGGCGGTGCTGTCCTGCGACTGAATCGCGTCCAGGATTTCCTTCACGGTGTTGCCTCCGGCGAAGCGCGTTGGGAACGCTGAGGGGACTGCTGCTGTGGAGGTGTGCCGTCGGTTCGGCGGTACTACGGGATCGGCGGCGCCTGGTGGGCGCGGGAGGGTGCCTGTGACGCAGGCGTCCGGGCGCGCTCGCTGGGGAAGCTTGCGGGGACAGCCGGCGTACGAAAGGTCTCTGCACGCCGGCCGCCCGGACAACATCAACGTATGGCACGCGGTGCCAGTCGGCAAGACACTGCGTGCCAACAATTTCTCTCAATTGCGTAATGACCTGCACGGATGAGCGATGATCGATCGATTCCGTTTCCGGAGGCGCTCCGGAAACGACGAAAGCCGCCCTGGTGGGGCGGCTTTCGTCCGTTGTGTACGGGTTACGTACTGTTTCAGCGCTGCCGGAGCGCCTTCTTGATCGACTGCATGATCTCGTCCAGCGGCGCGTCCGTACGAGCCACCGCGACCAGTACCTCGTCGCTGGTGGAGACCGACGCGGCGGGCTTCGGCTCGGCGGTGCGCCCCGCCCCGATCCCGGAGCCGAAGGTGTCCCGGACGATCGCGAAGGCGTGGTCGAGCTGGGCCTCCACATCGCCCCGGCCGCCGGCCCGCAGCCAGCGCCGCAGCACGTGGTTGTGCGCGGTGACGACCGCGGAGGCGGCCACCTCGGCGAGCAGCGGGTCGTCGTTGCCGGCGTGGTGGTCCTTCTCGTCGAAGTGGCCGAGCAGATAGCGCGTGAAGAGCCGCTCGTAGCGGGCCACCGAGGCGATCTCCGCCTCCCGCAGGGTGGGCACCTCACGGGTCAGCTTGTAGCGCGCCACGGAGACCGAGGGGGAGGAGGCGTACATCTTCATGACCTCCTTGATCCCCCGGCACACCGTGTCCAGCGGATGCTCGTGCGGGGGCGCGGCGTTGAGCACCGCCTCGGCCCGTACGAGGGTGTCGTCGTGGTCGGGGAAGATCGCCTCTTCCTTGGAGCGGAAGTGGCGGAAGAAGGTGCGGCGGGCGACCCCGGCGCGGGCCGCGATCTCGTCGACCGTGGTGGCCTCGTACCCCTTGGCCGAGAAGAGCTCCATCGCCGCGGCCGCCAGCTCGCGGCGCATTTTGAGCCGCTGGGCGGCCGCGCGGCTGCCGGCGGCACTTTCCGGGGCGTCGGACGTGGCGGACGTTCGGGTCGGCCGTTTCGATGAGGCAGCGGGCTGGGGCATGGACCGAACGTACTGCATATGCGCAGGAAGTCGCGCTCGCGGGGGCGGACCGCCCGACGGATCGAGCAGGCCGCCCCAGCCCTCCCCCGGCCGGTGGACGGGGGAGCCCCACGGCTCAGCGCCGGGCATACTCGCGGAATCCACGGCCCGTCTTGCGGCCCAGGCACCCGGCCGCGACCAGGTGCTCCAGGAGCGGGGCGGGCGCGAGGCCCGGGTCGCGGAACTCGGCGTGCAGCACCTTCTCGATGGCCAGGGAGACGTCGAGGCCGACCACGTCGAGGAGTTCGAACGGACCCATCGGGTAGCCGCCGCCGAGCCGCATCGCGGCGTCGATGTCGTCGAGCGTGGCGTAGTGCTCCTGGACCATCTTGATCGCGTTGTTGAGGTACGGGAAGAGCAGCGCGTTCACGATGAACCCGGCCCGGTCCCCGCAGTCCACCGGGTGCTTGCGGATCTTCGCGGTGACCTCGCGGACGGTGGCGTGCACCTCGTCCGAGGTCAGGACCGTGCGGACCACCTCGACCAGCTTCATCGCGGGCGCCGGGTTGAAGAAGTGCATCCCGATGACGTCCTGCGGGCGCGAGGTGGCGCGGGCGCAGGCGACGACCGGCAGCGAGGACGTGGTGGTGGCGAGCACCGCACCCGGCTTGCAGATCTTGTCCAGGGAGGCGAACAGCTGCTGCTTGACCCCCAGGTCCTCGGCCACCGCCTCGACGGCCAGGTCCACCTCGGCGAATGCCTCAAGGGCCCCAGCCGGGGTGATGCGGGCGAGCGTCTCGTCGCGGGCCTCGGCCGTCATCCGGCCCTTGTCGACAGAGCGCGAAAGCGACTTGGCGATACGGGACTTGGCGGTCTCGGCCTTCTCCAGGCCGCGCGCGGCGAGCACCACGGCGTACCCGGCCTTGGCGAAGACCTCCGCGATGCCGGAGGCCATGGTCCCGGACCCGGCCACGCCGACCGAGCGGATCTCGCGGCCGACGCTCGTGCCCGCCGCGGTGGCGCGCGTCTGCGCGTCCGGCACCACGGCCGAGCTGCCCGGGCCCTCGTACGTGTAGAAACCGCGGCCCGCCTTGCGGCCGGTCAGGCCCGCCTCCGCGAGCTGGCCGAGGATGGGCGCGGGGGCGTGCAGCCGGTCCTGCGAGTCGGTGTACATCGCCTCAAGGACCGTACGGGCGGTGTCGATGCCGATGAGGTCGAGCAGTTCCAGGGGGCCCATCGGCAGTCCGCAGCCCAGCTTCATCGCGGCGTCGATGTCCTCGCGGGAGGCGTACTTCGACTCGTACATCGCGGCGGCCTGGTTGAGGTAGCCGAAGAGCAGCCCGTCCGCGAGGAAGCCCGGGCGGTCGCCGACCGCGACCGGCTCCTTGCCGAGGTCGAGGGCGAGCCGGGTGACCGCCTCCACGGCGGGCGGCGCGGTCAGCACCGAGGAGACCACCTCGACCAGCTTCATCGCCGGGGCCGGGTTGAAGAAGTGCAGACCCAGGACGCGCTCGGGGTGGGACGACTCGGCGGCGAGCCGGGTCACGGAGAGGGCGTTGGTGCCGGTCGCCAGGATCGTGGTGGGCGCGACGATGGCGTCGAGCGCGGCGAACACCTGCTGCTTGAGCTCGTACGACTCCGGCACGACCTCGATGACCAGGTCGGCGTCGGCCGCCGCCTGGAGGTCGGTGAAGGTGCGGAACCGGGCGAGGATGTCGCGCCGCTCCTCCTCGGTGATGCGCTCGCGGGCCACGGCCCGGGCGGTGGACGCCTCCAGGGAGGCCACGGCCCGGCGGGCGGCCTGCTCGCTGATGTCGATGCCGATGACCTCGCGGCCCGCGCGGGTGAGCACGTCGGCGATGCCGGTGCCCATGGTGCCGAGACCGACCACGGCGACGGTGTTCAGGGGGGTGTCCATCACGGGACTCCAGGGTGAGTGACGGCTGAGAAGAGGGCGCACGCGACCGGCATCCGGCTGTCGCGAGGCGTCAACGAAGACGCGGGTGCGCAGAGCGGCGCACGGCGTGCGGGAGATGTGTCGTGGTGGTGCTGAGGGCCGGCGGACCCGGTCCCGGGGCCACACCGTGAAACTGCCGAACCGACGAAACACTCGCGGTGGCTGCGTCACCAGGCCACCGGAGTTCGCGGGGGGTACCCGCTCACTTGAGATTAACTGGTGAGTAACGAGCGCGCCATAGGGCGGGGGTAAGGAGTCCATGTGATCTGGCTCGCCCCCGCTCCCGGCGGGACCCCTCCCCCTCCCGCGACGGGCCACTACGCTTCCCGCATGGACGAGGAGCTGCGGTCCCTGGCGGACCGGCTGCGGGGCGAGGCCAGGGCGTCGGACGCGGTGTCCGCGTACGAGCGGCTGCTCTCGACCCGGGACCAGGACGAGCTGGCGGCCGTGCTCACCGAGCGCGAACGGCCTCTGTGGGCACGGGAGATCGCGGCCTTCCGGCTCGGCTGCGCGGGGGACCGGCGCGCCTTCGAGTCGCTGGTGCTGCTGCTCAACCACCGGGACCCGGAGCGCTGTGTCTCCGCCGCGCACGCCCTGGCCCGGCTCGGCGACCCGCGCACGGCACGGGCGGCGGCCGCGCTCGCCACCAACCAGCTGCGCACCGCGTACGCCCTGCACCCGGTGCGGCTGCTCACCGCGCTGCGCGCCCCTGAGTCCGTACCGGCGCTGATCACCACCCTGCGGCCACTGCTCTCGCCCGACACCCCTTACTGGCGGGTGGCGCTGGCCTGTGTGGAGGGGCTGGGGGCGCTGGGCGACAAAAGGGCGGCCGAGGTCCTGGAGACGGCACTGGCCCGCCCGCGCCTCGCCTCGGCGGCCGCCGTGGCGCTCAGACGCATCACGTAACGCACCTCGGGCACCGCGACCCCGTCCACGACGAAGTCCTCCTCGGCGCCGTCCGGGGCGAAGCCTGCGCGCTCGTAGAACCGCCGGGCCCGGCCGTTGGCCTTGAGGACCCACAGCAGCAGGCGCGGACACCCGGCGTCGGCCGCGCGGGCGGTCAGCTCGGCCGTCAACAGCCGCCCGGCGCCCGTGGACCAGTGGTCCGGGCGCACATACAGGGCATACACCTCACCGTCGGCGGTCCGCCCGCCGCCGTCCTCCCGGTACGGCCCGAAGCACCCCCAGCCGATCACCTCGCCCGCCCGCTCCGCGACCACGTTGACGACCGAGCCGTCGCCATGGGCCAGCTGCTCCCGGCGGCGCTCGGCGTCCCGCTCCACGCTCAGGGCGTCCAGATGTGTCTGCGGCATCAGGCCCCGGTAGGCGGTGCGCCAGCCCTCGATACGGACGGCCGCGACCGCCTCGCAGTCGGCCTCGGCCATGTCCCGTACGCGCACAGGGGCGCTCACCGGTCGGCGATCACCGCGAACGCCTCGATCTCCATCAGGAGTTCGGGACGGAACAGCGACACGACCTGCACCGCCGAGCTGGCGGGGAGGCGGCCGCTGTCGAGGTGTTCGTCCCGCGCCTCGCGGATCGCGGGCAGATGGGCGATGTCGGTGACGAAGACGGTCAGCTTCACCACATCGTCGAAGGTCGCCCCGGCGGCCTCCAGGCAGCGGCGCAGATTCTCGAAGATCTGCCGCGCCTGCGCCACCGGGTCGCCCTCCCCGACCACGTTCCCCTTCTCGTCGAAGGCGCACTGGCCGGATATCGCGATGAACCGGCCGGTGCCCCAGACCACATGGCTGTAGTTGACGCCGGGTGCGACGCCGTCAGGGGTGGCGATGTGCGTGAGCGAAGTCATGCGCCCATCCTGAACCATGCCACTGACAATCGGGTGCCGGGTTCCGGTCAGAGCAGGGTGAGCTGGGTCGGACCGGCCGGTTCCGGCTCCACGCGCTGCGGAATGCGCCGGGCCGCGCCCCGGTGCGCCGGTCCGATGCCGAACTCGGTGGCCAGGTCGTGTACTTGGCGGGTGATCCGGCGCTGGTACCACTTCGGCGCGTACGCACCCTCCGCGTACAGCCGCTCGTACCGCCGCACCAGAGACGGATGGTGCTCGGCGAGCCACCCCATGAACCACTCGCGCGCCCCCGGCCGCAGATGCAGCACCAGGGGCGTCACCGAGGTCGCGCCAGAGGCGGCGATCGCGCGGACGGTGGCGCGCAGCTGGTCGGGGTGGTCCCCGAGGAAGGGGATGACCGGCGCCATCAGGACCCCGCAGCCGATGCCGTGCTCGGTCAGCGTCCGTACGGCGTCGAGGCGCCGCTCGGGCGCGGGCGTGCCCGGCTCGACCGTGCGCCACAGCGCGTCGTCCACGAACCCCACGGAGACGGAGATCCCGACGCGGGTGACTTCGGAGGCCTGCCGGAGCAGCTCCAGATCGCGCAGGATCAGCGTGCCCTTGGTGAGGATGGAGAACGGGTTGGCGTGGTCGCGCAGCGCCTCGATGATCCCCGGCATCAGCCGGTAGCGGCCCTCGGCGCGCTGGTAGCAGTCGACGTTGGTGCCCATGGCGATGTGCGCGCCCTGCCACCGCTTGGAGGAGAGGTGGCGGCGCAGCAGCTCGGGCGCGTTGACCTTGACGACGATCTGCGAGTCGAAGCCGAGCCCGGTGTCGAGGTCGAGATAGCTGTGCGTCTTGCGGGCGAAGCAGTACACGCACGCGTGCGTGCAGCCCCGGTACGGGTTGACGGTCCACTCGAACGGCATCCGGGACACCCCGGGCACCCGGTTGACGATCGAACGCGCGCGGACCTCGTGGAAGGTGACCCCGCGGAACTCGGGGGTGTCGAAGGTGCGGGTGACCACCGCGTCCGCGTCGAACAGCGCGGCCGTACCGGCCGCGCCCGGCCTGGGTGGATCGTTCTCGGCCAGATTGTCCCAGCGCATACACGCCTCCTCGGGCCTCTTCCGTAGCACTGACCTCAGAATAGAACATCTGTTCCCATGATCGCAGCAACCCCCGATTTGGGGGCCCGCACCGGAGGTGATTGGCTTTGCCCACCCCGAATCCGGGCGCACCCCCCGGATGTCACGAGTGCTGGAGGAAGAGCCATGGCGCAGGTCGAGGCCACCACGGAGCGGATCATCGCGGCGAGCCCGGAGACGGTGTTCGACACCGTGGCCGACTACAAGGACAGCCGCCCCAAGCTCCTGTCCGAGCACTTCAGCGAGTACCAGGTGCGCGAGGGCGGCGACGGCGAGGGCACCCTCGTCCACTGGAAGCTCCAGGCCACCAGCAAGCGCGTGCGCGACTGCCTGATGGAGGTCTCCGAGCCGACCGAGGGCCGGCTCGTCGAGAAGGACCGCAACTCGTCGATGGTCACCACCTGGACCGTCACCCCGGCCGGGGAGGGCCGCTCCAAGGTCGTCGTCACCACGGTGTGGAACGGCGCCGGCGGCATCGGCGGCTTCTTCGAGAAGACCTTCGCCCCCAAGGGCCTCAACCGCATCTACGACACGGTGCTCGACAAGCTCGCCGCCGAGGTCGAGAAGTAGGTCGGGAAGTAGGTCGAGAAGTAGGTCGGGAACTAGATCGAGGGATCGGCCGGGAAGGAGGCCGGGGCCGGCGGACAGCCCCTGCCCGTTCCCGGCCGCGGTCACCGGTTCGAGTGGTTTTCACGGCGCCCCGGTGGTGCGCCCGCGCGTCCCGGGCGGTGTGAAACACGCTGATGGGGCGGTGGACACGCGCCCCTCCAGGGCGAGTTGTGCGCCCCCGCCCCTCCTCTTCCGCTTGCTCCCTATTAGCTCCCGACGCGCAGTATGTACGCCGCGCAGGCGAATCAGGCGGCGCGGCGAGGGGAGCAGACGTGGGCGGGATCACTCTGGTGAAGGACCCGGCGCAGAACGGGCCTTCGGGGGAGCGGCGTTGGAGGCGGGCCGCGACGGAGCCGGCCCCGGAGTTCTCCGACGCGGTGCCGGTGGACGAACCGCCGGTCCCGGCGCCCGTGGACGGCCCGTACGGGGCCCCCGCGGGGCTCACCCCGCGCCGGGTGCGGCTGGTCTTCCTCGGCCTGATGCTCACCATGCTGCTCGCGGCGCTCGACCAGATGATCGTGGCGACCGCGCTGCCGAAGATCGTCGGCGATCTGCACGGCCTCGACAAGGTCTCCTGGGCGGTCACCGCCTATCTGCTGGCCTCCACCATCGGGCTGCCCATCTACGGCAAGCTCGGTGACCTGTTCGGCCGCAAGCCCGTCTTCCAGTTCGCCATCGTCGTCTTCGTGATCGGTTCGGCGCTGGCCGGCTGGTCACGGTCCATGGACGAGCTCATCGCCTTCCGCGCCGTCCAGGGAGTGGGCGGCGGCGGGCTCATGATCGGCGTGCAGGCGATCATCGCGGACATCGTGCCGCCCCGCGAACGCGGCCGCTTCATGGGCCTGATCGGTGCCGTCTACGGCCTGGCCTCCGTGGCCGGACCCCTGCTCGGCGGCTTCTTCACCGACCACGCCTCGTGGCGCTGGTGCTTCTACATCAACGTCCCCTTCGGCCTGGTCACCCTCATCGTCATCGCCGTCGTCCTCAAACTGCCCCGGCCCGCGGCCCGCCCCCGCCTGGACGTCCTCGGCTCGCTCCTCCTCGTCGCCGCCTCGACCTGCCTGGTGCTGCTGACCAGTTGGGGCGGTACGGAGTACGCCTGGGGCTCGCGCACCATCCTGGGGCTGGCCGCCGGAGCCCTCGGCACGGCCCTGCTCTTCGTCGTGGCCGAGAACTACGCGCGCGAACCGGTCATCCCGCTGCGGCTGTTCCGCGACTCCGTCTTCAACATCTCCGGTCTGGTCGGCGCGGTCATCGGCGTCGCGCTCTTCGGCGCGGCCAGCTATCTGCCGACCTTCCTCCAGATGGTGGACGGCGCCAGCGCCACCGAGTCCGGGCTCCTCGTCCTGCCCATGATGGGCGGCATCGTCGCCGCCTCGATCATCTCCGGGCAGCTCATCAGCCGCACCGGCCACTACAAGATCTACCCGGTGCTCGGCAGCGCCGCCTCGGCCGTCGGCATGTGGCTGCTCTCCCGGCTGAAGACCGACACCCCCCGGCTCGACTACAGCGTCTGGATGGCCGTCCTGGGCATCGGGATCGGCCTGGTGATGCCGGTACTCATCCTCGCCGTGCAGAACGCCGCCGACCCCGCCGACCTGGGCACCGCCACCAGCGCCAACAACTACTTCCGGCAGATCGGCGGCAGCGTGGGGGCCGCCGTCTTCGGCACCCTGTTCACCAACCGCCTCGCCCACTCCCTCACCGAGCAGTTCCCCGCGGGCGCCCGCCTCCCCGACCCCGAGTCGATCACCCCGCAGCTGGTCCACACCATGCCGCCCGCCCTGCGCGACGGCTACATCCGCGCGTACGCCGAGGCGATGCCGCGGATCTTCCTCTATCTGGTGCCGGTGCTCGTGCTCGGCCTCCTGCTCGCCTTCTTCCTCAAGGAGAAACCGCTGGTGTCCCAGAACGCCCCCACCGCCCCCGCCGCCGAACCGGCACCCGTGCCCCACGCCCGTACGTCCAACGCCCCGTACGCCAGCGGAGTTCCGGTCTGCGGAACGGTCCAGCACAGCGACGGGTCCACCGTGCCGCGCGCCGCGCTCACCCTCGTCGACGTGCGCGGGCAGCAGGTCGGGCGCGGCGGCAGCGGCGAGGACGGGCGGTACGCGCTGAGCGTGCCGGGAGCCGGCAGTTACGTCCTGATCGCGGCGGCCGGAGGACACCAGCCGCAGGCCGTCTCGGTGACCGTCGGCGAGCGCCCGGTCGAGCTCGACGTGGTCCTCGGCGGCGCCGGACGGCTCGCCGGTGTGGTGATCACGGCCGACGGCACCCCGGTCAGGGACGCCGCCGTCACGCTCACCGACGTACGCGGAGAGGTAGTCGCCAGCACCCGCAGCGGGCGCGAAGGTGCCTATGTGATCGGCGAGTTGGTGGCCGGCGAGTACACCCTGGCCGCCGGCGCGCCCGCCTTCAGGCCCGCCGCGCTCCCGGTGAGCGTCCAGTCCGCGCGCGAGACCCGGCAGGACATCGAGCTCGCGGGCGGCGCGGTGCTGCGCGGCACGGTCAGGGCCAGCGGCGGACGGCCGGTCGAGGACGCGCGTGTGACGCTGCTCGACGCCGGCGGGAACGTGGTGGACACCCTCACCACCGGCCCCGACGGCACCTTCCGCTTCGTCGACCTCTCGTCCGGCGAGTACACGGTGATCGCGGCCGGGTATCCACCGGTGGCCACGGTGCTCCAGGTCGCGGGCGGCGGACGCACCGAGCGCGACCTCCAGCTGGGCCACGAGGACTGACTATTCTTCAACCAATTGCCCAGTACACGTGGGCGCGCGCCCTATTCCGGCGTTGCCCCGCGCGGGGCCTGCGCATGGCCGTACGGTAGGTGGCACAGCCGCAGATCCTTGCGGCGGGGAAGGAGCCTCCACCCATGGACAGTGGCACTCCGCCGACGCTGCCGCGGCAGTCCGCCGTGGCCGGACGGATTCCGCTTGCCGTGATCGTCGTGGACGGCGACGGGCTGGTTTCGCACTGGTCGACCGGTGCGCGCCGGCTCTTCGGACCCGCCCGCGAGGAGGCGGTCGGCCGGTCCGCCCTCGATCTGCTGCCGGTCTCCGGCGCGCTGCGCGAGGACCGGCCCGGCGACGTCCTGCGGGAGCTGGACGCCTACGACACGTTCGGCCCGGGCCTGGACGCCTCGCTCAACGGCCTGACCTCGTACCCGACGGCTGGGCGAGCCACCCTCTCGGATGCCGGTCGGCCTCGCGTCGATGTGCTCTGGTGGGCGTATCCGCTGGTCGGGCCGGGCACCGAGCGGCTCCTGGTGCTGGCGGCGGACGCGCGGCAGCTGCATGCCGAGCACCCGGGGCCGGGCCGTGGTGCCGTGGAGCGGATAGCACCGGGCTTCGCGCTGCACACCGAGTTCCAGGGAGCCGAGGAGCTGGCCGGTCGGCTGCCCGAGATCCTGCCCAGCATGAGCGTCGGCGAGAGCTCCCGGATCGTCTCGCAGGTGCTCGAACTCGGCTATCCCGTCCTGGAGTTCAGCCAGCACGACCGGGTGCCCGTGACGCCCGACTGGGGTGTGCCCCGCCGGGCCGAGCGCAGGGCCGCCCAGGGCGGCGGGCAGGCACCGGCCGCCGCCGGCCTCGCGCCCGCTCCCGAGTTCGAGCAGGACCTCGAATACGCCGCCGTGCGCGAGCGGCTGGAGTTCCTCAACGAGGTCAGTGGCCGCATCGGTTCCTCCCTCGATCTGTCCCGGACGATCCACGAGGTGAGCGCCGCCGTGGTGCCGCGCTTCACCGATGTCGCGGGCACCTATCTGCGTGAACAGGTCATCGCCGGTGAGGGGTTCCCGGACGGGCCGCCGGACGAGACCACGATGTGGCACCGGGTCGCCGTCGAGCACGTCGACGCACCCGGGCGGTGGGACGACGTCGTACCGGTCGGCGAGTCCATGCCGTTCCCCGCGCACACCCCCTTCTTCCAGTGCATGACCTCCGGCGAGCCCGTGCTCGTCCCGCGCATCAGCGAGCAGATGGGCACCGCCATCGCCTCGCAGTTCGAAAAGCGCGACATCCGGCCTCTGATCAACGGCCGGTCGATGCTGGTGGTTCCCCTCAAGGCGCGCAATGTGGTGCTCGGCTTCATGATCCTGCTGCGCCACGCGGAGCGGGCCGAGTTCAACGACATGGACCGGGTGACCGGCGCCGAACTCGCCGCACGCGCAGGGCTCGTGCTCGACAACGCCCGGATGTACACGTACCAGGAGAGCGTCGCGGAGACCCTCCAGGACTCGATGCTGCCGCAGGTCACCCCTCGGATGACCGGCTGCGACACGGCGACGCGCTATCTGCCCGGCACCCTGCTCGGCCGGGTCGGCGGCGACTGGTTCGACTCGATCAAGCTGCCCGGCTCCCGGATCGCCCTCGTGGTCGGGGACGTCATGGGCCACGGCCTCAACTCTGCCGCGATGATGGGCCAGTTGCGCACCGCCGTACAGACCATGGCGGCCCTCGACCTGCCGCCCGCCCAGCTCCTGCGCAACCTGGACGACCTGGCCCAGCGGCTCGGCGAGCACTATCTGGCGACCTGTCTGTACGCGGTCTACGACCCCATCGAGGGCGAGCTCCTCATGGCCAACGCGGGCCATGTGCCCCCGGTACTGGTCCGCGCCGCCGACGGCCGCAGCGAGCTGCTCGACCTGCCGACCGGGGCGCCCATCGGCGTCGGCGGGGTGCCGTTCGAGACCGCGCGCGTACGCGTCGAGCCGGGCGACCGGCTGGTGATGTGCACCGACGGCCTGGTCGAGATGCGGGGCGAGGACATCGGCGTGGGGCTCGCGACGCTCTGCGAGTCGGCCGCGCACCCGGCCGCCTCCATGGACGACGCCTGCGACACGATAATCCGCGCCCTCAACACGCGGGGCGGGCGCAAGGACGACGTCGCCCTCCTGATGGCCCGGCTCAACGGCATCGCGCGCGAGGACGTCGCCGACTGGCCGCTCGCCATCGACGCGCGCGAGGTGGCCCGGGCCCGCCGCCTGGTCGGTGACCAGCTGCGCGACTGGGGCCTCGATGAGGTGGCGGAGACCGTGGAGCTGCTGGTCAGCGAGGTCGTCACCAATGCCGTACGGCATGCGCACAGCCACCAGGTGCGGCTGCGGATGGTGCGGGCCGAGTCACTGCGCTGTGAGGTGGTCGACGACGACCACACGCTTCCGATGCTGCTGCACGCCGGACCGCTCGATGAGGCCGGGCGCGGACTGCGGGTGGTGAGCCGGCTGGCCCGCGAGTGGGGGACCAGCCGTACGGGCGAGGGCAAGACCGTGTGGTTCGAGGTGTCGCTGCCGCGCAGGGGGCGCACGAGGCGCTGAACCGGCTCGAACGCGGGGTGAACGATCGCGCCGGGAGCTTGTCGGCGTGCCCCCGGAGCGATAGACCGATCTTGACACTGTGCGTGCCAGCCTGGGGAGTCGGTCATGAGCGTGACGAGTCGGTACAAGGACGCCTGGGAAGGGTTCTGGAACGAGGCGCCCGACGAGACGGGCGCGGTGTTCTGGGACGCCGAACCGGCCCTGACGGCGGGCCCCCACCTGGCGCTCTTCGAACCCCATCTGGCCGATCTGGCCCTGCCCATAGTCGACTTGGGATGCGGCAACGGCACCCAGGCCCGCTTCCTCGCCGACCGTTACGACAGCGTCGTCGGCGTCGACCTCTCGCCCGCCGCGGTGGAACGGGCCAGAAGCCAGGACCCGGACGGGCGGGTCCGGTTCGACCAGCTGGACGCGACCGACGAGAAGGCCGTCCAAAAGCTGCACGCGCGCCTCGGCGACGCCAATGTGTATGTGCGCGGGGTGCTCCACCAGTGCGAACCGGCCGACCGCCAGCCCCTGGCCGACGCCGTCGCCACGCTGGTGGGGACGCAGGGCCGGGCGTTCCTGGTGGAGCTCGCGGAGGCGGCGAAGCCGGTCCTGATGGGCCTCGTCCAGGACCCCGCAGGGGCGCCGCCGAAGCTCCGCCCCGTCTTCGCCCACGGCCTCACCCCGGGCGAGGTGGCCGACGCGGCCGTGCCCGCCCTGCTCGCCGCGGCCCGTCTCACGGTCGTGGCCCGCGGCGAACTGCCGCTGACCACGACCGAGTACCGGCCGGACGGCACCCGGATCGCGCTGCCCTCCAAGTGGTGGGTGGTGGGGCGCGCCGAGTGAGCCCGGAGGGCGGGTCAGGAGGCCCGCCGCGCCGGAGCGCGTGAGGTGTCCCTGCGCCGGCGCGGGGTCAGGAGTCCTTGCGCCGGCGCAGCAGCAGCACACCGCCGGCCAGGACGCCCGCCATGGAGACCGCCGCGACGGGCTGCGCCGCCGCGCCGAGGGCGAACGAGTCCTTCGACGGCGTGCCGCCGCCGTGCCCCTGGTGGCTGACGGTGGACTTGGACGCCCCCGCCTCGATGCTCTGCTTGCTGGGCGCGAGGGGCTGCGCGGCCGCCTGTGCGGCCTTGCCGTACACGACGTCCGAGCAACTGTAGAACGCCTCGGGGCTGTCGTTGCGCTGCCAGACCTTGTAGATGATGTGGCGGCCGGTGCGCGCGGGCAGGTTCCCGGTGAAGTTGTAGTAGCCGTCGGTGGAGGTCCTCGCCGTGGCGTACGTGGCGACCGGCTGGGCATCCAGGTCGGACCACTTCAGCGGCTTCGTCGGGTCGAAGCCCTCATTGGTGATGTAGAGCGTCATCGTCCCCGAATGCGGGGCCGTCACCCGGAACTTGAACCCGAAGGAGCCGGCCGAGACGCCGGTGGCCGGCCAGTCGGTGCGGGCCCAGTCCAGCGCGCGGTACTTCTCGCGGTTGGCCGAGCACAACCTGCCGTCGGGGATGAGCTGTTGATGGTGCCCGTCGGCATTGGCGATGTTGACCTCGTTCCAGTCGTAGAGCGGCTGGGTGCCGGAGTCGGCGACCAGGTCCTTGCACACCCCCGACTTGGGGGTCTCGGGGCCTTCCGCGTAACAGGCGGCGACCCGGCTGACCGGGTTGAACACGGCGCCGTGCGCGGCGGCGGGCGAGCCGGCGACGGAGAGCAGTGACGTGGACGCCACACCGAGAACACCGAGCGAGGCTGCTGTGCGTCGTACGGACATGTGGGGGCTCCTTCTCAGCTGGTTCGGACCAGAGGCTGGCATTGGTCTGGACCAACATGCAAGAGGTCTGCACCAATTGGCTGGTCCACGAACCGTCGGCGGAGGCGCCCGAGGACACGCGCCCGGGGTTTTCCACAGGGCTGGTGAGGGCGTTCCGCGACGCGTACGGTTTCGTGGCATGAAGATCCTCATCAGCGCCGACATGGAGGGCGCGACCGGTGTCACCTGGCCCGCCGATGTGCTGCCGGGCACCCCGCAGTGGGAGCGCTGCCGCGCCCTGTTCACGTCCGATGTGAACGCGGCGGCGCTGGGCTTCTTCGACGGCGGCGCCGACGACGTCCTCATCAACGAGGCGCACTGGTCCATGCGCAATCTGCTGCTGGAGCGACTGGACGAGCGCGTGGAGATGCTCACCGGCCGGCACAAGTCGCTGTCCATGGTCGAGGGCGTGCAGCACGGTGACGTGGACGGGATCGCGTTCGTCGGCTACCACACGGGCGCGGGCACCGAAGGGGTGCTGGCGCACACCTATCTCGCCAACTCCATCACGGGCGTCTGGCTGAACGGGGCCCGGGCGAGCGAGGGTCTGCTCAACGCGCACGTGGCCGCGGAGTACGGGGTGCCGGTGGTCCTGGTCACCGGCGACGACCTGACCTGCACGGACGCGGAGGGGTACGCACCGGGGGCGCACAAGGTGGCGGTCAAGGACCACGTCTCGCGGTACGCGGCGGTGTGCCGCACCCCCGCGCGCACGGCCGCCGACATCAGGGCAGCCGCCAAGTTGGCCGCAGGCCTGGCGGTGCGTCACGACCCGGCGCGCGGCGGGCCGTTCACCGTCGAGCTCGAATTCGACGCGGAGCACCTGGCGATGGCCGCCACGGTGGTCCCCGGCGCCGAGCGGACCGGGGAGCGCCGCGTCGCCTACACCAGCGACACCATGTACGACGGCATCCGCACCTTCAAGGCGGTCACCACGATCGTCTCGGCCGCGGTGGAGGAGCAGTATGGCTGAGCACATCGACGGGCGGGCGCTGGACGAAGTGGTGACCTTCACCTCGGAGCTCATCCGGATCGACACCACCAACCGCGGCGGCGGGGACTGCCGCGAGCGCCCCGCCGCCGAGTACGTGGCGGAGCGGCTGGCCGACACCGGTCTGGAGCCCACCCTCCTGGAGCGGACGCCGGGTCGCACCAACGTGGTGGCGCGCATCGAGGGCACCGACCCCTCCGCCGACGCCCTCCTGGTCCACGGCCACCTCGACGTGGTGCCCGCCGAGCCCGCCGACTGGACCGTGCACCCCTTCTCCGGGGAGGTCCGCGACGGCGTGGTGTGGGGGCGCGGCGCAGTGGACATGAAGAACATGGACGCGATGGTCCTCGCGGTCGTACGGGCCTGGGCGCGCGCGGGCGTCCGCCCCCGCCGGGACATCGTCATCGCGTACACCGCCGACGAGGAGGCCAGCGCGATCGACGGATCCGGCTTCCTCGCCGACCACCACCCCGGCCTGTTCGAGGGGTGCACCGAAGGCATCAGCGAATCCGGCGCGTTCACCTTCCACGCGGACCGCGGCATGGAGCTCTACCCGATCGCGGCGGGCGAGCGCGGCACCGGCTGGCTGAAGCTCACCGCGCACGGCCGGGCGGGCCACGGCTCCAAGGTGAACCGGGCCAACGCCGTCAGCCGCCTGGCCGCGGCGATCGCCCGGATCGGGGAGCACCAGTGGCCGGTCCGCCTCACCCCGACCGTCCGGGCGGCCCTGGCCGAACTCGCCGCGCTGTACGGGATCGACGCCGACCCGGCCGCTCCCGGCTTCGACGTGGACGAGCTCCTCGGCAAGCTGGGCCCGGCCGCCGCCCTGGTCGAGCCGACCGTGCGCAACAGCTCCAACCCGACGATCCTGGAAGCCGGTTACAAGATCAATGTGATTCCGGGGCATGCCACCGCGTATGTGGACGGGCGGGTCCTGCCGGGCGGCGAGGACGAGTTCCGCGACACGCTCGACCGGCTCACCGGCCCGGACGTCGACTGGGAGTTCCACCACAAGGAGGTCGCCCTCCAGGCCCCGGTCGACTCCCCGACGTACGCCAAACTGCGCGCCGCCGTAGAGAAGTTCGCCCCCGAGGGGCATGTCGTGCCGTACTGCATGTCCGGCGGCACCGACGCCAAGCAGTTCTCCCGGCTCGGCATCACCGGCTACGGCTTCTCGCCGCTGAGACTGCCGCCCGGCTTCGACTACCAGGCGCTGTTCCACGGCGTCGACGAACGGGTCCCGGTGGACGCGCTCCACTTCGGCGTGCGCGTCCTCGATCACTATCTGCGCTCCGCGTAGGGGGAGTTGGAAGACATGGTGCCCATCGGGCCTTACGGAACCTGGCCGTCACCCATCGACGCCGAGCTCGCCGCCAGCCGCGACGGGGCGCCCGACTTCGTCGGAGTCGTCGGCGAGGAGGTGTGGTGGACCGAGCCGCGCCCCACCGAGGGCGGCCGCCGCGCCCTGGTCCGGCGCCGGGCGGACGGCGCCGCGCAGTCGCTGCTGCCCGCGCCGTGGAACGTACGGACCCGGGTCATCGAGTACGGCGGCCGGCCCTGGGCCGCCGTCCCGCGCGGCTCCGGGGGCCCGCTCGTGGTCTTCGTCCACTTCCCCGACCAGTGCCTGTACGCGTACGAGCCGGACGGCGCAGGAGAGCCGCGGCCGCTCACCCCGCTCTCGGCGGTGGGGGAGGGGCTGCGCTGGGCCGACCCGGTGCTCGTGACCGGGCGGGGCGAAGTCTGGTGCGTCCTTGAGGAGTTCACCGGCGACGCGCCCACCGATGTGCGCCGGGTGCTCGCGGCCGTGCCCCTGGACGGCTCGGCGGCCGAGGACCGCGGCCGGGTGCGTGAGCTGTCCGACGGGCGGCACCGCTTCGTCACCGGCCCCCGGCTCTCCCCGGACGGCTCCCGCGCGGCCTACCTCGCCTGGGACCACCCGAACATGCCGTGGGACGGCACCGAGCTGATCCTCGCGGACATCGGCGACGACGGGGTCTTCGAAGGGGCGCGGCCGGTCGCGGGCGGGCCCGGCGAGTCCGTCGCCCAGGTCGAGTGGGCGCCCGACGGCCGGCTGCTCTTCTCCTCCGACCGCACCGGCTGGTGGAACCTCTACCGCGCCGACCCTGCCCCCGGGGTCCCGCCCTCCTCCCACCCGGCGGACCGCGAAGGCGATGCGGTGCCGCTCTGCCCGCGCGAGGAGGAGTTCGGCGGGCCGCTCTGGCAGCTCGGCCGCCGCTGGTTCCACCCGCTGGAGAACGGTCTGATCGCCGTGGTCCACGGCAGGGGTGCGACCGCGCTCGGCATCCTAGACCCGGAGAGCGGCGAGGTCGTGGACGCGGCCGGGCCCTGGACCGCCTGGCACTGCACGCTCGCGGTGCACGGCAGCAGGGTCGTCGGCGTCGCCGCGAGCCCGCGCACGGCGGCCGAGGTCGTCGAGCTGGACACCCGCTCGGGCCGCACCCGCGTCGTAGGGCGCGACCACGACGACCCGGTGGACCCCGCGTACTACCCGGAGCCGCAGATCCGTACCTTCACCGGTCCGGGCGGCCGCGACATCCACGCCCTGGTCTATCCGCCGCACCACCCCGACCGGGTGGCGCCCGCCGACGAGCTCCCGCCGTACGTGATCTGGGCGCACGGCGGCCCGACCAGCCAGGTCCCGCTCGTCCTCGACCTGGAGATCGCCTACTTCACCTCGCGCGGCATCGGCGTCGCCGAGGTCAACTACGGCGGCTCGACGGGCTACGGGAGGGAGTACCGCGACCGGCTGCGCGAGCAGTGGGGCGTCGTCGACGTCGAGGACTGCGCGGCCGTGGCCCGGGCGCTCGCCGACGAGGGCACCGCCGACCCCCGGCGGCTCGCGATCCGGGGCGGCAGCGCGGGCGGCTGGACCTCGGCGGCCTCGCTCGCCACCACCGATGTCTACGCCTGCGGCACCGTGATCTACCCGGTCCTCGACCTCACCGACTGGTCGTCGGACGACGGCACGCACGACTTCGAGTCGCAGTACATGGAGTCCCTCATCGGGCCCCTCGCCGACCTCCCCGGCCGGTACGCGGAGCGCTCGCCGATCAACCACGCGGAGCGGATCAGCGTGCCGTTCCTGCTGCTCCAGGGACTCGACGACGTGATCTGCCGGCCCGTACAGTGCGAACGGTTCCTGGCCAGAACGACGGGCCGCGGCATACCGCACGCGTACATCGCCTTCGAGGGCGAGGGACACGGCTTCCGCCGGGCGGACACCATGGTCCGCGCCCTGGAGGCCGAACTCTCCCTGTACGCCCAGACGTTCGGCATCGACCGGCCCGACGTCCCCCTCCTGGAGCTGAAGAAGTGACCTCGACGCACCACGCCCCCACCCCGCTCACCCGGCCCTCCCGGCTGCGGCCCGGCGCCCGGGTGGCGGTGGTCGCCACCAGTGGGCCGGTGGTGGGGGAGCGGCTCGACACGGGTCTGGACATCCTGCGCGGCTGGGACCTCGAACCGGTCGTGATGCCCCATGTCCGTGACCGGCACCCGGAGTTCCGCTATCTCGCGGGCAGCGACGAGGGCCGGGCGCGAGACCTCCAGGAGGCGTGGTGCGACCCGTCCGTCGACGCGGTGCTCTGCGCACGCGGTGGCTACGGCGCCCAGCGCATGGTGGACCTGCTCGACTGGAGCGCGATGCGCGCCGCCGGGCCCAAGGTGTTCGTCGGCTACAGCGACGTGACCGCGCTGCACGAGGCGTTCGCGGTACGGATGGGGCTCTCCACCCTGTACGGGCCGATGGTGTCGGCCGAGACGTTCCTCAAGGACGACCCGACCCAGCGCTCGCTGCGCACCACGCTCTTCGAGCCCGAGGCGGCCCTCACCCTCGGCCCGGCGGGCGCGCGCCCGATGGTGCCCGGCCGGGCCCGTGGGGTCACCGTGGGCGGCTGCCTCGCCCTGCTCGGCGCCGGCCTCGCCACCCCGCACGCCAGGACGTCGGCGCGCGGTGGACTGCTGCTGATCGAGGACGTCGGCGAGCAGGACTACCAGATCGAC
Source organism: Streptomyces sp. NPDC059994 (assembly GCF_042737755.1). NCBI lineage: Bacteria > Bacillati > Actinomycetota > Actinomycetes > Kitasatosporales > Streptomycetaceae > Streptomyces > Streptomyces sp. NPDC059994. The sequence goes on along the minus strand of NZ_JBHWUR010000003.1, from coordinate 99,777 downwards.
CGCATCCTCACCCAGCTGCTGCGCTCGGGATGGCTGGAGGGGGTCGCCGGGGTGGCGCTCGGCTCCTGGGAGGAGTGCGGGCCGTACGAGAAGCTGCGGGCCGTGCTGTACGACCGGCTCGTCCCGCTCGGGGTGCCGGTGGTCGAGCACTTCGGCTTCGGCCACTGCACCCCCTCGCTGACCATGCCGCTCGGGGTGCCCGCGGTGCTCGACGCCGACGCGGGCACGCTCACGCTGGAGGTGCCCGCGTTGGTGTAGCGCGTACGCGACGGAGGCGTACGCCGTCCGCTACAGGGCGGCGTAGCCCGGGCGGATCAGCTCGTCGATGATGCGGCGGCGCTCCGGCAGCGGCAGGAACGCGGCCTCCACGGCGGCGACGGTGAACTGCTCGAACACCTCGGGCCCGTAGCCGAAGGCGTCCACCATGTGCTGGAACTCCTCGCTCATGGTGGTGCCGGAGACCAGCCGGTTGTCGGTGTTGAGGGTGACCCGGAAGCCGAGGCGGCGCAGCAGGTCGATCGGGTGCGAGGCGTAGTCCTTGGCCGCGCCCGTCTGGAGGTTGGAGGTCGGGCAGACCTCCAGCGCGACGCGGTTGTCGCGCAGGTAGGAGGCGAGGTGGCCGAGGTCGGCCGTGCCGTCCTCGTGCACCGTGATGTCGTCGGTGATCCGCACGCCGTGGCCGACGCGCTCGGCGCCGCAGATCTGCACGGCCTCGTGGATCGACTCCGCGCCGACGGCCTCGCCCGCGTGGATGGTGAAGTGGCAGTTCGACCGCTTCAGGTGCTGGAAGGCGGGGAGGTGGCGGGCCGGCGGGTTGCCGATCTCGCCGCCCGCGATGTCGAAGCCGGCCACTCCGCGGTCGCGGTGGGCCACGGTGAGCTCGGCGATCTCCAGGGAGCGGTCGGTGTGGCGCATCCCGGTGAGCAGGGCGCGGACGGTGATCCGGCCGCCGGTGCGGAGCTCGCCCTCGCGGAACCCGGCGTTCACCGCGTCGACGACCTCGTCGAGGGTGAGCCCGCGCTCCAGGTGCTGCTCGGGCGCGTACCGCACCTCCGCGTAGACGACCCCGTCCGCCGCCAGGTCCTCGGCACACTCCGCCGCGATCCGCTCCAGCGCCTCGCGGGTCTGCATCACCGCGCAGGTGTGGGCGAAGGTCTCCAGATAGCGCTCAAGGGAGCCGGAGTCGGCCGCGTCGCGGAACCAGACCGCGAGCGCCGCCGGGTCCTCGGTCGGCAGGCTCTCGTAGCCGCACGCGCGGGCCAGCTCGACGATCGTGGCGGGGCGCAGACCACCGTCGAGGTGGTCGTGGAGGACGGCCTTGGGCGCGCGGCGTATCCAGTCGGCGACGGGCTGGGCGGCGAGGTTGTCAGACAAGTGCATGACCGGGGAGTGTACAGCCTCGGCCGCTGGCGCTAGGAGCTCTGCAGTACGGGCAGCGCCGGGGCCCCGGTCGGCAGCATGTGCTTGGCGGCGAGGACGGGGGTGCCCTCCACCCGTACGACCTGCGTGATCAGTACGGCGGGGGTGTCGGCCGGGCGGTCCAGCTGCTCGCCCCGGCGGCGTCCGAGCAGGGTCGCCGTGACCCCGCTGTGCGCGGTCAGCGGCACGCCCCGGGAGGCGTCCGTCAGCACCGCGAGCATCGAGCGGGCGGGCTCGTCGGCCAGGGCGGCGGCGAACGCCGGGTGCAGCCGTTCGAGCACGTCCTGGGGAGCGGCCCACTCATGGCAGAGCGCCACCGCCAGCGCCTCCCCGACCAGCACCGTCTCCCAGAACCGCAGCTCCGCACCGGCGGCGGGGAGCAGATGCTGGGTGGTGAAGTCGGTCGGCTCCTCGACGCTGCGCAGCAGGGCCCGCACCCGTACCGGGCCGCCCGTGCCGAGCAGCTCCTCCAGCGGCTGGAGCTGCTCGAAGCCGCGCCGGGGCGGGTGGTCGTTGACGGTCCGCCCCACACCCCGGCGCACCGAGAGCAGCCCGTCCTCCTGGAGGAGCAGCAGCGCCTCGCGCAGCGCCGGGCGGCTCACCCCCAGCTCGCCCGCGAGCCTGGGCTCCGAGGGCAGGGTGGAGCCCGGCGGATAGGTGCCGTCGTGGATCGCGTCGGCGATCCGCTCGTACAGGGCGACGACCGGCCTGCGCTGCTGTCCGCTGACTGCCATGGCGCAAGCATGGCCCGGCCGCCACTTGTCTGACAAGGCGGGCTCGGGTGTGCGGCGGCCCCGGGCCGGGCCCGGATGCCCGGCTCACCCGTACGGCCCGCTTCGAGGCACCTTCCCGTACGGGACCCGTCCATCCTGTACGGAAGGGGTGCCACCACCCCTCGACGGCACGCACGCCGGTACCACCCCCAGAAAGGGCCGGGTCATGAGCCCCAAGGACGCGCCGGGCGGGATGAAGGGCGGCACGGGGTTCGGGGGCGCCCTCACGCCGTCACGGATCGCGGTCGTCACGATCGCGGTCCTCGCCCTGATCTTCATCTTCGAGAACACCCGCCAGGTCAGGATCCGGCTGCTGATCCCCGAGGTCTCCATGCCGCTCTGTCTGGCGCTGCTCGCGGTGTTCGTGGTCGGGGTGATCTGCGGCGGCTACTTCATCCGCCGGCGGGGCAAATGATCGGCAACTCCCGGTATATCGTGGCTGGTTGAGACGACACACGGCACGGACGAGGAGTGCGAGCATGAAGTTCAAGGCCACGGTCATCCCGTCCGGGAACGCGCTGGGCGTCGAGGTGCCGCAGGAGGTCGTCGACGAGCTCGGGCAGGGCAAGCGGCCCCCGGTGGTCGTCGCGATCAACGGCCACTCCTGGCGCACCAGGGTCGCCGCCATGCGCGGCCAGATCCTCATCGGCATCAGCGCGGCCAACCGGGAGGCGAGCGGGGTCGACCTGGGCGAGGAGATCGAGGTCGACCTCCAGCTCGACGACGAGCCGCGTGTGGTGGAGGCACCGGACGACCTCGCGGCCGTGCTCGACGCGGACCCCGCGCTGCGCGGGGCGTACGAGCGGATGGCCTTCAGCCTCAAGCGCAAGCAGGTCGGGGAGATCGAGAGCGCCAAGAGCCCCGAGACGCGGCAGCGGCGCATCGACAAGCTGGTCGGGTCGCTCAGGGGCAAGTAACGCCGGCTGCGACTGCCCCCGGCTCCGCCCGCCCTTCGCACTCCCACGTCCGCACGGGGACCCGGATGTCCCCCCGCCGGGCCCGCCCTCTCTCCCGGCGCCCGCCGGCCCCGTACCCTGACCCGGTGCCCGACAAGATCACGTACCTGGCCGAGGGCCCCCGCGTGGGCATCCGGCACTTCACGCAGGACGACGCGGGGGAGTTCACCGCGCTCGCGCGGGAGAGCCGGTCCCTGCACGCGCCGTGGCTCTTCCCGCCGACCGACCCCGACGCGTACGCGACGTACGCGGGGCGGCTGATGGAGGACCCGGCCCGGTACGGGTTCCTGGTGTGCACGCGGGCGGACGACCGGATCGCCGGGTTCATCAACATCAACAACGTCGTCCAGGGCGCGTTCCTGAGCGGGGCGCTCGGCTACGGCGCCTTCGCGCACGCCGCCGGGCGCGGGCTGATGGGCGAAGGGCTGGACCTGGTCACCCGGTACGCGTTCGCCACGCTCGGCCTGCACCGCCTGGAGGTGAACATCCAGCCCGGCAACGTCGCCTCCGTCGGCCTGGTGCGCCGCGCCGGATACCGACTGGAGGGTTTCTCGCCGGACTTCCTCTTCATCGACGGCGCCTGGCGCGACCACGAACGCTGGGCGATCACGGCGGAGATGGTCGAGCCGCGCTGATTCCCGCCGGGCGGATGCCTTTGCGCAATCCTGACCAGGGGATGCTCTGGTCAGTGCGGCGCGCGCCGTGTTCCATGGTCACGGGGCGGCCGCAAGGACGGGGTGGCCGACCGCGCGAGGGAATGAGGTTGTCTTGGCCACGACCGTGCGACGTTCCGTACTGACCCTGCCCGCCGCCCCGTTGGGGCAGCCCAACCCGCTGCCCGCGCTGCGGCCGCTCGACGAGATGCACGCCCTCGACGAGAGCGCCCGCGAAGGCCTGCCGCGCGACATGGCCCGGCAGATCGGCTACGAGCCGCTGGAGACGGTCCTCCCGGTACGGATCCTCGACGGCTACGGCCGTGAGCGCACCCCCACCGAGCTGGACACCCTCGTCCTGGAGAACTCCCGGCTGCGCGTCACCGTACTGCCCGGCCTCGGGGGCCGGATCCGCTCCCTCTTCCACAAGCCGACCGGGCGTGAACTCCTCTACGTCAACCCCGTGTTGCAGCCCGCCGACTTCGCCCTGAACGGCGCCTGGTTCTCCGGCGGGATCGAGTGGAACATCGGCGCCACCGGCCACACCGCCCTCTCCTGCGCGCCGGTGCACGCGGCCACCGTCCCGGCCCCCGACGGCGGCGAGATGCTGCGCCTGTGGGAGTGGGAGCGGCTGCGCGACCTGCCGTTCCAGGTGGACCTCTGGCTGCCCGAGGACTCCGACTTCCTGTACGTGGGTGTACGCGTCCGCAACCCGCACGAGCGGACCGCGCCCGTCTACTGGTGGTCCAACATCGCCGTGGAGGAGGGCGAGCGCACCCGCGTCCTCGCCCCTGCCGACCGGGCCTGGTACTTCGGATACGCGCGCACGCTGCGGCAGGTGCCGGTCCCCGGGTGGGACGGCGCCGACCGTACGTATCCGCTGCGCGGCGAGTATCCCGCCGACTACTTCTACGAGGTGCCCGACGGCGCCCGCCGCTGGATCGCCTCGCTCGACGCCTCCGGGCAGGGCCTGGTCCAGACGTCGACCGATCTGCTGCGGGGGCGCAAGCTGTTCCTGTGGGGCTCGGGCCGGGGCGGGCGGCGCTGGCAGGAGTGGCTGACCGAGCCCGGGACCGCCGGCTACGCGGAGATCCAGGCGGGTCTGGCGCGCACCCAGCTGGAGCACGTTCCGCTGGAGGCGGGCGCGGAGTTCGCCTGGCTGGAGGCGTACGGCCCGCTCGCCGCCGCGCCCGAGCCCGTGCACGGCGACGACTGGCCGGCGGCGCGCGGCGAGGTGGCGGGGCGGCTGGAGGCGGTACTGCCGCGTGAGCGCGTCGAGGAGGCGTACGCGGCCTGGCGCCCGTACGCCGACACCGAGCCCACCGAGTCGCTGGCCACCGGGTCCGGGTGGGGCGCGCTCGAAGTGCTGCGGGGGAGCCTGAAGCTGCCGGGGACGCCGTTCGCCGAGGCCACGCTCGGCGAAGAGCAGGCGCCCTGGCTGGAGTTGTTGCACGCCGGGGCGCTGCCCGAGCCGCGCCGGGTCGTCCCGCCCGGGCCGACCCTGGTGGCCCCGCACTGGCGCGACATGCTGGAGACGGCGCCCGCCTCCCCGCTCACCGAGTACCACCTCGGGGTCGCGCAGTGGCACGCGGGCGACCGGGCGCAGGCGGTACGCAGCTGGGAGCGCGGGCTTCCGCTCGCCCCCTCGCGCTGGCCGCTGCTGCGCTGCCTGGCCGTCGCGGACCGGCTCGCGGGCAACACGGACCGGGCCGCCTCGCTGTACGCGGAGGCGTTCGACGACCTGTGCGCGGAGAGGCGGGACGGGGAGCGCTGGGTTGCGGCGACCGCCGCGCTGGGGCGGGAGGCGATCGGGGCGCTGCTCGGCGCGGGGCGCCCGGCGGATGCCCGCGCGGTGTGGGGCCGGCTCCGGCCCCCTGTGCAGGGGCGTGGTGCGTTTCGGCTTCTGGAGGCGCGACTCCTGCTCGCCGAGGGGGACTTGGCGGGGGCGCGAGCTGTCTTCGACGAGGGTTTCGAAGTGGCTGATCTGCGTGAAGGCGCGGAGATACTGGGCGAGGTGTGGGCCCGGATCACGGATGAGCCGTTGCCGGAACGGTATGACTACCGGATGCGGCCGGAGACGCTCTAGGGGGCGCGGTTTTCGGGTGCGGACCGTGGTGGGCTGGTCGCGCCCACGCGGCGGAGCCGCACGATGTCACAGCCCCGCGCCCCTGAAGGGGCGCCCCGCGGGGGGGGCGCATCCCCCGGAACTACCCCCTGTGGTCCACGTACTCGAACACCGCGCCGTCCGGGTGTACCGCGATCAGATTGCGGCCCACCGGGGTGGGGACCGGGCCCGCGATGACGCGGGCGCCCACCCCGGTGAGGGTGCGGTAGGCGTCGTCGACGTCCTTGACGGCGATCGTGGCCGAAACCTTGCGCAGGATCTCCAGCTCCGACTCCGGACCGCTCATCAGCAGGAAGCAGCCGACCGCGGCGACCGACACTCCGCCGCGTTCGAAGCGCAGGGCTTTGCTTCCGGTGAGGCGTTCGTAGAAGACCACCGAGGTCTCCAGATCGTCGACGCAGATGCGCAGTGTCGTTCCGAGGATCTCCATACCCACGAGCCTAGTTGGTGACGGTCACACGCGGCAGAGGATCTCGCCGTGGGGGACCATGAACCACGCGTCGTCGTCGGCGCCCCACGTCCGCCACCCCTCGGCGATCGCCGCGAGGGCTGCCTCGGTGGCGTGTCCTCCGTCCACCGCGAGCCGCGCGTACGAGGACGCCACCGTGCGGTCCGCCCACAGTCCGCTCCACCAGGCGCGCTCGTCGGGTGTGGCGAAACACCAGGTCGAGGCGGTGGAGGCAATGTCGGTGAACCCGGCCTCGCGCGCCCAGGACCGCAGCCGCCGCCCGGCGTCCGGCTCGCCGCCGTTGGCCCGGGCGACCCGGTGGTACAGCTCCAGCCACCCGTCCAGGGCCGGGACTTCGGGGAACCAGGTGAAGGCGCCGTAGTCGCTGTCGCGCACCGCGACCAGACCGCCGGGCCGGGTGACCCGGCGCATCTCGCGCAGCGCCTGGACGGGGTCGCCCACGTGTTGCAGCACCTGGTGGGCGTGGACGACGTCGAAGGAGTCGTCGGGGTGGTCGAGGGCGTGGACGTCCGCGACGGCGAACGCCATGTTGAGCTGCCCGCGCTCCCCGGCGTACGCGCGCGCCTGCTCGACGATGCCGGGCGCCGCGTCGACGGCGGTGACCTGGCCGTCCGGGACCAGTGCGGCCAGGTCGGCGGAGATGGTGCCGGGTCCGCAGCCGATGTCCAGGACCCGGGCGTCCGGCTTGAGTTCACCGATGAGGTACGCGGCGGAGTTGGCGGCGGTGCGCCAACTGTGCGAGCGCAGTACGGACTCGTGGTGGCCGTGGGTGTAGACGGCGGTCTCCTTCGGCATGACCGGCTCCCTCTCTCGACGTTCTCGCGGTGGGTACGGCCACCGTACGCCGCCGTGTCGGATGCTGAGACCTGCGTTTCGCCATATGGACAGCGCGGGTCCGCCCGCCGGGCGCGCTCCGGGGCAGCCGCGCGCCGTCGAGTCGCCACTACCGCCGGGGGTGGAACAAGCCGTAGCGTCGGGTGCGTTACCCCTGCCGAGCAAGAATGATCACTTGGGAGGGCATCATGGGTGAGGTATCGATCCGGTACGTGGGCGGGCCGACCGCCGTCGTGGACATCTGCGGCTTCCGGCTGGTCACCGACCCGACCTTCGACGCCCCGGGCGACTATCCGATCGGCGACCGCAAGCTGGTCAAGACGGCCGGACCCGCGGTCGAGGCCGACGAGACCGGGGCCGTGGACGCGGTGCTGCTCTCACACGACCAGCACCCCGACAACCTGGACGAGTCGGGGCGCGCCTACCTGGCCCGGGTGCCGCTCGTCCTGTCGACGCCCGCCGCGCACGGCAGGCTCGGGGACGCCGTGACGGCGCTGCCCAACTGGGAGACGTACGAGCTCGGCGAGCGGCTGCGGATCACTGGTGTGCCCGCGCTGCACGGGCCCGAGGGCGCCGAGGCACTGGCCGGCGAGGTCACCGGCTTCGTCCTGCACGGCGACGCGGTGCCGACCGTCTACGTCAGCGGCGACAACGCCTCGCTGGACCACGTCCGCGCGGTGGCCGAGCGGTTCGGCCCGGTCGACGTGGCCGTGCTCTTCGCCGGGGCCGCGCGCACCCCGCTCTTCGACGGCGCCCCGCTGACCCTGACCAGCGAGGCCGCCGCCGAGGCCGCCCAGATCCTGGGTGCCCGCCATGTGGTGCCGCTCCACTTCGAGCACTGGGGCCACTTCAGCGAGGGCGCGGACACCCTGACCGAGGCTTTCGCCGCCGCCGGGCTCAGCGAGCGGCTGCGGCTGCTGAAGCCCGGGGCGACCTTCACGGACTAGGACAGGTCCTGGGCCCGTTCAACGGTCGTACGCGGGCGGCCGGTTGCCCGGCCCCCGCGTCACGGGCCGGTACACCGTCAGTGCCTCGGGCAGCTTGTCGACCGTCAACTCGCCGTCTATGTGGGCGACTTCACCGTCGTACGCCACCGACGTGCCCGGCGCGAGCCCGCCGATGCGCAGTCGGCGCATCCGCTGGGCCGCGTGGACGGGGGAGCGGCTGAGCGGCCCGGCGAGCGCGGCCGCGAGCAGCCGGAGCCCGGGCAGCCGGCCGCCCTGCACCAGGCGGACGTCGAGCAGCCCGTCCGCCAGGTCGTAGCGGTGGGCCGGGGCAGGGCCGAGGCGCTGGTAGATGCAGTTGCCCGCGAACAGCATCCACAGCGCGTGCGGTGTGCCGCTCAGCTCAGCCTCCAGGGGCCGCTCGCCGCGCAGCACCTCGTACGCCGCGAGCACCCCGGCGGGCCAGCCGCCGATCCGGGGCGACCAGCGCTCGCGCAGCCGCACCAGCTCCGGGTAGACACCGAGGCTGAAGGTGTTGACGAAGTACCCGGCGGCATCGCCGCCGGGGCCGGGTGTGAACCGGCCGAGGTCCACTTTGACGGCGTCACCCGAGGCCAGCGCGCGGGCGGTGTCCTGCACCTCCTCGATGCCCAGGTCATAAGCGAAGTGGTTGAGGGTGCCGCCGGGGAACACCGCGAGCGGGACGCCGTGCCGGGCGGCCGCCACCGCCGCCCGGTTCACCGTGCCGTCGCCGCCGCACACCCCGAGCGCCCGGCCGCGCCGGGCCGCCTTGTCGAGCGTCGCCGTCAGGTCCTCGGGGGCGCACTCCACCACCTCGGCCAGCGGCAGCGCGTCGCGCACCGCGGCGGCCTTCGCGGCGGACGTGCCGGAGGCCTCGTTGACCACGACCACCAGGTGCTCGCCGCCGGGCAGCGCGGGCGCGTCCGTGTACGGCCGCCCGGGCGCGGGCAACTGGCGCCGGGTGGGCACCAGGCCCCGTACCGCGAAGGCCGCGCCGACGCCGAGGGCCGCGCCCACCAGCACGTCGCCCGGATAGTGCACCCCGGTGTACACCCGGGAGGCGGCCACCGAGAAGGCGACCGGAGCCACCACCGCGCCCCAGCCCAGCGACTCCAGGGCCACCCCGGTCGCGAAGGCCGCCGCCGACGCGGAGTGCCCGGACGGGAAGGACGTGGTGATCGGCTGGTTCTTCAACTGCCGTACCAGCGGCACCAGTTCCAGTAGCGGCCGGGGTCTGCGCACCGACCGCTTGGCCACCGTGTTGACGGTCGCCGAGGCGAGCGCGAGCGAGGCCACCCCGCGCAGCGCCGCCCGCCGCGCCCGGGGCGAGCCGGTGGCCGCCATCGCGGCTGCGGCGCCGAACCACAGCAGCCCGTGGTCGGCGGCCCGGCTCAGCCGCGGCAGCACGGCGCGGGCACCCGGCCAGTTCCGGTCGGCGGCCACCCGGAACAGCGCCAGGTCGTGGGCGCTCAGCCGGCGGGGCAGGCCGGTGGACCGGATGGCCCGCTTGGCGGAGACGGGCCGCAGGGACGGTACGGACGGCAAGGACGGCAGGGACGGGAAGGACGGCAGAGACGGCAGAGACGGAAAAGACATGGCCCATGGGTACCCGCCCGCCGTCAGCGCAATCCGTGCTTGAGCCTTACGCCCCCGTCCGGAAGAGTTGCCCCATGGATTCCCCTGCGTCCGCGGCTCACGCCCAGCTCCTCGACCGCCACCGCGAGGCCGTCGCCTTCTTCGGCTCCCGTGTCCACGCAGTCCGGCCCGACCAGTGGGACCTGCCCACGCCGTGCGCCGAGTGGTCGGTGCGGGACCTCGTCAGCCATTTGGCCGTAGAGCAGCTGTGGGTGCCGCCGCTGGTCGCGGAGGGCCGCACCATCGCCGACGTCGGGGACGCCTTCGACGGCGATGTGCTCGGCGCGGACCCGGTGGGCGTGTGGGAGTCGGCGCGGGCCGCCGCGGTGGCCGCGTTCGCCGGGCCGGGCGCGCTCGACGGCACGGTCCACCTCTCGTACGGCAAGACGCCCGCCGCCGCGTACTGCTCGCAGATGGTGGCGGACGCGGTGGTGCACGCCTGGGACCTCTCCCGGGCGATCGGCGCGGACGAGCGGCTGCCGGACGCCCTGGTCGACGCGGCGGCGCGGGAGTTCGGCGGGTACGCCGACGAGCTGCCCCGCAGCATGTTCGACGCGCCCGTGAAGGTGCCCGCGGAAGCCGACGCCCAGACGCGGCTGCTCGCCATGCTGGGCCGGTCCGCCTGAGGCGGATCAGAACGGCTGAGGGGGGCCGGACCGGTCGGCCGGCCCCCCTTGCCGGGGCACCTGAGGCCAGGTCCGCGGGGCGGCCCGGCTGATGTCCCCGAGCGCCGGGCGGGGGTCCTGACGGGCGGCGACGTCCCCGAGGCTCAGCATGCCCAGTGGCCGCCCGCCCTCGACCACCGGCAGTCGGCGCACCGCGTGCCGCCGCATCAGCCGCACCGCCGTCACCAGCTCGTCGTCGGGGCCCACGCACACCGGTGAACGGGTGCACACGGACTGGACGCTGACGGCCGGCGGGTCGGCGCCGTCGGCCACCGCGCGCAGGGTGATGTCCCGGTCGGTGAGCACCCCGATCAGCTGGTCGCCCCGCGTTACCAGCACGTCCCCGATGTCCTGGGCGCGCATCAGCTGGGCCGCTTCGACCAGCGAGGCATCGGGCCGTACGGCCGCGACACCCGCCGTCATGACTTCCCGGACGTACCGTGCCATCGCTGTCCGCCTCGTCTCCCTCTCGGCTCCGTCCCGCCGCAGTACCCCGCCCCGTTCCGTCCATGCCCGGACACGGGGTGTTTGGAGTGTGTGGACCCGGGCAGGCGCACCTCGTGCTTCGGACCGGAGGCACGTCCGTGGGAGCGGCTGTCCGCTCCGGGCGTGCCCGTGCCGTCGGCCGGGGCACCCGGCGCAGCCCTCCCAGCGGTGACCACCATCCGACTCCACCGTTCAGGGAGCTGTCCCCCGCATGCGTACTCACGCACAGGCCACAGCGAAGCACCCGCACGACGACGCCCCCGACACCGCCGCCGCCTTCGCGCGGCTGGCCGCCCTGCCCGACGGCCCCGAACGGCACGCGCTGCGCCAGGACCTGGTCCGGGCCTGGCTGCCCATGGCCGAGCGGCTGGCCGGCCGGTTCCGCAATCGGGGCGAGGCCCTCGACGACCTGCGCCAGGTGGCCGCCCTCGGGCTGGTCAAGGCAGTCGACCGGTACGACCCGGAGCACGGGGCCGCGTTCGAGAGCTTCGCGGTGCCGACCATCACCGGCGAGCTCAAGCGCCACTTCCGCGACCACATGTGGACCCTGCACGTGCCCCGCCGGGTCCAGGACCTGCGCGGCCGGGTCCGCGCCGCCCGCCAGGAGCTCATGCAGACCGCCGGCACCCGCAACCCCTCCGTGGCGGACATCGCCGCGCACACCGGGATGACCGAGGACGAGGTCAAGGCCGGTCTCGAAGCGCTCGAAAGCTTCTCCGCGCTCTCCCTCGACGCCGAACTTCCGGGTGCCGAGGACGGATACAGCCTCAGTGACTCCCTGGGCGCGGTCGACCCGGCGCTCGACATCGTCGTCGACCGCGAGGCCGTCAAACCGGGGCTGCGCCGCCTCCCGCCGCGGGAGCGGCAGATCCTCTACATGCGGTTCTTCCGCGACATGACGCAGAGCAGGATCGCCGAGGACCTGGGCATCTCCCAGATGCACGTCTCCCGGCTGATCACTCGCTGCTGCACTCGGCTGCGGGATCAGGCCCTGCGGGAGCAGGCTCCGGCGGCTCATCACCAGATGGAGCGGGACGCCGCATAGCCAGCGCCATATGACGGGACATCACGTCCATCGCCTGGGCCTCGGCCATGGAGAACGGCCGGGCCGGCCCCGTACGGAAGAGCGTGAGCACGCCCTGTACGGGGCCGGGCGCGCCGAGCGGCACGCACAGCAGGGACGTCACGTCCGCGCGGGCCAGGACCGGCGCGCCCGAGGGATCGTGGCCGAACCCGCCGGTGTCCTCCGGCTGCACCTGGAGCGACGTCGCCCCGGCTCGGGCCGCCTCCGCGACCAGCGGGGCACGGGCCGGGTCCTGCCCGGCGACCGCGCGGCGCAGCACGGAGTCCTCCTCGGCCGCCGGGCCGAGCACGGCGACGCGCCGCAGCCCGCCCTCCACCACATCGGCCACCACCCACTGCGCGAAGCGCCCGCACAGCACCCGGGCGGCGGTGGCGAGCACCTCGGTGCGGTCGCCGGGCGGCAGCCGCAGCAGCGCCGCCGCCATCGTGTCCACCAGGTCCATCAGCCGGGCGTGCCGCGTCGACTCGGCGAGATCGGGCACCTCGGGCGGCGGGGCGGCGGCCGAGGCCGCCGGGGATATCCCCGCCTGGAAGACCACCAGGACGCCCGGGTGCGGCTCGTCCGGCGGCCGCAGCGCGGTCAGGGTGGCGAGCAGTGGCTCCCCGGGGCGCTGCTGGAGGCGCACGGTCAGTCCCCGGTCGCCCTCGCCGCGGGCCACGGCCGCCGCCTGCGAGCGGAAGGCGGCACGGTCGCCCGGCATCAGCAGGGCGGCCAGCGGCCGCCCGGTCGCGTACCCGGCGCGGGCCCCGGTCAGCCCGGTGGCCGCGAAGTTCAGCCTGCGCACCACGGTTTCGCGGTCGACGAGCGCCACCGGCAGCGGAAGCCGCTGGAACAGCGCTTTGAGCAGCAGCCTCTCCTGCCGGTCGCCCGGCGAGCCGGGCGCGCCGGCGGCCCCGGCGGCGAACTGCTCGTACCGGGGCCACAACTGGTCGACCACGTGCTGGAGTTCGAAGAGCGCGGCGTCGAGGACGGTCAGCTGCTCCCCGTCGGACTGCGAGCGCGCGGTGCGCAGCTCGCCCACCCGTCTGACGAAGTCCGCCAGTTCCTCGCCGAAGTCGTCCGCCGTCCGCGTCATACCAGCAAGTTAGCCGCTCGGACCGTTTCCCGGACCGGGGGCAGGGAAGGCGCGGGTCAGGAGGTTTCCCATGCTCTGCGAGCCGGAACGTCAACGACCGCACTCCGCTTCCCCCGTGGGCCGGCTCTCCCGGCTCGCCGAGCAGTCGGTGCGCTGTGCGCCCGGCTCCTGCGGCGCCGTGGCGACCATCGCCGACAGCGGACCCGACAGCCGGGTCACCGCCACGCACCCGGACCTCGCGCCCCTCGCGAACGTCCAGCTGGCCTGCGGCGACGGGCCCATTCCGACCGCGCTGGACGTCGGCGCCCCGGTGGACACCGAGGACCTGCTGACGGAGAGCCGCTGGCCCGGCTACCGCGCCCTGGCCCTGGAGTCGGGCGTACGGTCCTGTGTCACCCTTCCCTTCCGTCGCTCCGGCGTCGAAGTCACCCTCAGCCTCTACAGCTTCCGCCCCGGCTCGCTCGACGAGGCCGTGTGCGGCCCGGTGAGCATCCTCGGCGAGGAGACCACCGCGGGCCTCGTCCGCGACCGCCGCTACCGCGCGGCCCTTGCGGAGGTGGAGCAACTGGAGACGGCGTTGCGCTCCCGCCCGGTGATCGACCAGGCCAGCGGCATCGTGATGCATGTGCTCGGCTGCGACGCGGAGGAGGCCTTCGCCGTACTGCGCACCGTCTCGCAGCACGCCAACCGGAAGCTGTTTGAGGTCGCCGAGGGCGTGGTCCGCACCAAGGGCCGCGGCCTGGAGGACAGGCTCGCGGCCGTCCCCCGCCCCGCCTGACCGCCGCCCGCCCGGGACCCGTCCGGCACGTCCGCGTACGCATGCGGAGCGGCGCCGCCGGGCAAACCTCCGTATAAAGGGCTCAGGGGCCGAAACGGCGGACGGCGGGGTGCGAAGGAGGCGGCGCATGCACGGGACGGTGGCGGAAGGCCGGGGACCCGTCCGCTACGGACCGCCCGCGCCCGGCACCGGGCTGCCCGTCCTGCCCGAGCTGGCCGCGGTCCTGGCGGGCGCCGCCGAGCGCACCGGCCCCGAACCGCCCGGCGGCGGACCCGAGCTGCGCGAGGCCGCCTGCGGCTACTGGCGGCGGCGCGGACTGCGCGGCGACCCCGAGCTGGTGGCCGCCGCGCCGGGCGCCCAGCCGCTCCTGTTCGCCCTGCTCGCCTCGTACGGGGGCGACGTGCTGCTGCCCCGCCCCTGCCCGGCCTGGTGGACCCCGCAGGCCCGGCTGCTCGGGCGGCCCGCCTACCACGTGCCGACCCCGGCCGAGTGCGGCGGCGTCCCCGACCCTTACGCCCTCCTGGAGACCGTGCGCCGGGTGCGCACCGAGGGCGGGGTGCCCCGGCTCCTGGTGCTCTCCGTCGCCGACGACCCGACCGCGACGGTCGCGCCGCCCGAGACCGTACGGGAGGCGTGCGAGGCGGCCGTGGGGGAGGGGCTGCACATCATCAGCGACGAGACCTGGCGCGACACCCTGCACCACCCGCACGACACGGTCCTGTTCAGCCCCGCCGAGATGTGCCCCGACGACGTCACCGTCCTGTCCGATCTGTCGGGCGCGCTCACCCCGGCCGGATGGCCCGCCGCCGTCGCCCGCTTCCCGGCCACCGAGCGCGGTGGCGAGGCCAGGGCCCGCGCCCTCGATGTCCTCACCGCCCTCGGCTCGGTCGTGGCGGGCCCGGTCGCGGAGGCCGCCGCCTACGCCCTGGGCGAGCCCGACCCGGTCGCGGTCCGGATGGGCCGGGCCGCCGCCCTGCACGGCACCCTCGCCGAGGCGGCCCACCGCGCGGTCCTCTCCGCCGGGGCCTTCGCCCGGCCCCCGCAGGCGGGCCGCCACCTCTACGCCGACCTCGGCCCCCTCCGCAACCGGCTGGCCGCGCGCGGGGTCACCGACTCGATGGAGCTGGAGGAGTACCTGACCGGCCGGCTCGGCGCCCCCGCCCCCGGCGGCCACCGCTTCGGCGACGAACTGGGCGCGCTGCGCGCCCGGCTCGCCACGCGGCCGCTGCTCGGGGCGACCGAGGAGGAGTGCGCGCGGACGCTGGACGCGGCTCACCCGCTGGAACTGCCGCATGTACAGCGGGCGTTGGCCGCGTTCAGGGAGGCGCTCGACGGGCTGTGACCGGCGCCGGGGCCATCGGAGCGCCCGGCATGGGCCCGCCGGTCGGCTCTTCGCGCGTGCCGGCCGCCCGAGCGCGTCCGGGGCTACTTCGGGTGCGGGGCCTCCGCCGGTTCGGCCTGCGCCCCGTGCCGCAGCCTGCGCCACACCGTCGGGCCCGCGCTGATCAGCAGCGTCATGACGACCGCCGCCACCACGCCCTGCCACGGCTCGGGGAAGAGCGAGCCGCCCAGGATGCCGATGAGCCCGTACGCACCGGCCCAGGCCACACACGCGGGCAGGTCGCCGCGTACGAACGTGCGCAACGGCATCTCGCCGAGCAGACACGCCAGCATCACCGGGATCCGCCCCGCCGGGACGAGCCGGGACAGGACCAGGACCGCCGCCCCGTGCCGGTTCAGCTTCTCCTGGGCCTGCTCCAGGCGGTCCGGCGCCGCCCGCTCCCGCAGCGCCGCCAGCCACCGCGACCCGCCGCGCGAACGCACCCCGCGCTGCCCCAGCCAGTACAGGCCGATGTCCCCCAGGAACGCGGCGAGCGCGCCCACCGCGAAGACCAGCAGCAGCGAGAACCAGGCCGTCTGGTGGAAGGCGACCACCGCGGCCGTCGACACCAGCGCCCCGGTGGGCACCACGGGCACCAGCGAGCCCAGCACCACCAGGGCGAACAGGGACGGATAGCCGAGCGCCTGCTGCGTCGACTCCGGCGGCACCTGGCCCGCCGCCCGCGCCAGGAACGCGGCGATCACCGGGCGACCTCGGGCCGTACGCTCTCGCCGTGCGCCAGCCGGTGCACCGTCACCCCGGGTGCGAGCCGGGCCGCGTGGCGGACGAAGTCGTCGCCGGGCGCGTGGAACTCGTGCGGGCGCACCCCGTCGAGCCCGATCGGCCAGTACGTGCCGTAGTGCACCGGCACCGCCGCCCGCGCCCCGAGCCGGGCCAGCGCCTGGGCGGCCCGGCCCGCGTCCAGGTGCCCCGGGCCGAGACAGGGACCCCAGCCGCCGACCGGCAGCAGGGCCACGTCGACCGGCCCGACCTCCTCGGCCATCTCGTCGAAGAGCCCGGTGTCCCCGGCGAAGTAGGTGCGGGCGCGGCCCTCGATGACATAGCCGAGCGCGGGCGTGCGGTGCGGCCCGAACGGCAGCCGCCGCCCGTCGTGGCGTGCGCTGACGGCCCGTATGCGCAGGCCACCTGCCTGGACCACATCCCCGGCCCGCACCTCGGTGAGGCGCAGCCCGAGCCTGTGCAGCCCCGGCACGGCCCGGACCGCGCCGTGCGGCACCACGAGCCGGGTGCCGGGCGCGAGCCGGGCGAGGGAGGGCAGGTGCAGATGGTCGGAGTGCAGATGCGAGACCAGGACCACCTCGGCGACGGCGGCCTCGGGCGGCGGCACCGCCCCCCGCCGCCTGCGCAGATGCGCCAGGCGCCGGGTGAAGAGCGGATCGGTGAGCACCCGCACCCCGGAGTCCTCGACCGTGCAGGTGGCATGACCCCACCAGGTGATCTCCACCGGCACCCGAAATCTCCTCCGCTCGAAGTCCACCGTGCGCGCTGTTGTGTACGAGCCTAAGTGTCGCGGGGGCGCACAGGACGGGGCCCGGGGCAGGCATCGGTCCACGAAGGGAAGGCCCGGCATGATCATGCACTCTGAGCAGTGCCCGCGCTGCGGCGGGATACTCGCGGTGACCCAGGACGGCTGGAAGATCTGCCACTCATGCGGCTACTCCTCGCCGCCGTGAACCAGGAGTAGGGTCGGCACCACAAACGAAGGGCATGGGGGTCGGTCATGGGTGACGTGCGAGTGGCGGCGATCGCCAGTCTGACCCCGCTGGAGGAACTCGACCTGGACCCCTTCCTGGTGGACACCCGCAGCCAGCACGAGATGTGCGCGCGCTGGGCCGCCGACAAGGGGTACGTGGTCACCCGGCAGCTGCTCTTCTACGGCCTGCGCCCCGACCACCTCGGACTGTGGGCGGACGTGGACGCGGGCCAGGTGGACCTCTTCGTCGCGCCCAACGAGCGCGTCCTCGAACGGGCGTTGACGTCCGTGCCGGACTTCTCCGCCGAGTGCGAGCGCCGCGGGGTGCGGCTGGAGACGGCCGGGCTGGACGAACCGGCGTACGACGCGGCCAGGAAGGCCCACATCCACCGCAGGCTCTCGATGCCGACCGCCGGGTACGACGGCTGCTGACCCGGCCGCCGCCCGCGAAAACAAAATCGTCGGCCGGTTTCCGCCCCTGTGACACGCTGGGAGGGAACGACTGGGCGAGAGGCAGTGACGAGCGGCGTGAGCACAGGGCGATGGCGGACGGCGGGCAGCGCCCTGGTGCGGGTGATCGTGGTGTGGGCGGTCTCCACCCTCACGATGATGGCGCTCGCGGGGATCCTGCCCGACTTCCGGCTGAAGTCCGCGGGCGGCGACAGCATCACCCGCGTCGCGCTCACCGCCGCCTGGGGCGCGGGGGCGTTCGGTCTGCTCAGCGCCCTGGTGTGGCCGCTGGTGGTGCGCGCGTTCCTGCTGGTCCCGGCCCTGGTCCTGGGCCTGTTGGTGTTCTTCCTCAACGGCTCGCTGCTGCTGATCGCGCTGAGCCTGATCCCCAGCGGGCGCGGCGCGGCCCAGCCGGAGACCGCGGTGGTGGTGGCCGCCGTGATGTCGGCCGTCGCCTCCGCCACCTCCACCGCGCTCGCGGTCCGGGACGACAACGCCTACCGGCGCAGACTCTCGCGCCTGGCCGACCGGCGCCGCCGCCGCGCGGCGACGAGGACCGGGGCTCCGAGCCGCCCGGCACGGTCTTCCTCCAGCTCGACGGCGTCGGCCACGACGTGCTGTGCCACGCGGTCGGCGCCGGCCTGATGCCGACCGTCGCCGGCTGGCTGGAGCGCACCCACCGGCTCACCCCGTGGCGCACCGACTGGTCCAGCCAGACCGGCGCCAGCCAGCTCGGCATCCTGCACGGCTGCACCTTCGACGTGCCCGCCTTCCGGTGGTACGAGAAGGACACCGGCGAGCTGATGGTCTCCAACCGTCCGGCCTCCGCGGTCGAGCTCCAGCGCCGGGCCGTCGAGCGCACCGGCGACGGCGGGCTGCTCACCGTCGACGGCGCCAGCCGCGGCAACCTCTTCTCCGGCGGCGCCGACCAGCTCGCCCTGGTCCTGTCGATGGCGGCCCGGCGCGGCCGCCGCAACCGGTCCCGGGCGGGCTACTTCGCGTACTTCTCGGACCCGGCCAACGCGGTGCGCACCGCGCTCTCCTTCGTCGCCGAGGCCGGCCGCGAGATCGGCCAGTCCACCCGCGCCCGGCTGCGCGGGGACGCGCCGCGCGTGCGGCGCGGCGGGCTCTACCCGTTCATCCGGGCGTTCGCGACCGTCGTCGAGCGCGATGTGGTGGTCGCGGCGGTGATCGGGGACATGCTCGCCGGGCGCACCGCCGTCTACGCCGACCTGGTGGCGTACGACGAGGTGGCCCACCACTCCGGGCCGCGCGGCCGGGACGCCCAGAAGGTCCTGGAGCGCCTGGACCGGTCGATCGCGCTGATCGACAGGGTCGCGGAGCACGCCCCGCGCGCGTACCGGATCGTCCTGCTCTCCGACCACGGGCAGAGCCCGGGCGAGACGTTCGCGCGCGCCTACGGGCTGACCCTGAAGGACCTGGTGCGGGCCGGGTGCGGGCTGCCCGTGCCGCGCAGCGCCGGGCGCACCAAGAGCGGCGCGGAGGCGCGGGACGCGGTGCGGGTGGCGCTGCACCGGCCGGTCCCGGAGAACGGGGAGCCGGGGCCCGCCTCCGACCCGGTCGTGCTCGCCTCCGGCAACCTCGGGCTCGTCTCCTTCCCGGACACCGGCTGGCGGCTCAGCCGCGAGGAGATCGACCGCCGCCACCCGGCGCTCCTGCGCACCCTCGCCGGGCATCCCGGCATCGGGTTCCTCCTGGTGCGCAGCGAGGAGCACGGCGCGGTGGTCATCGGCGGCGCGGGCACGGACCGCGTCCACGAGGTGCCGGTCTGCGAGCTGGAGGACGGGAAGGGCCCGTTGACCGGCTTCGGGCCCGGCGCGGCGGAGGCCGTGCGGCGCACCGACACCTTCCCGCACACCGCCGACATCATGGTCAACTCCATGTACGACCCGGTCACCGGTGAGGTGCACGCCTTCGAGGAGCAGATCGGCTCGCACGGCGGACTCGGCGGCGAGCAGGCGCACCCGTTCCTGCTGTGGCCGCGCGACCTGTCGGCGCCGGTCGCCGGTCACGGGCAGCTGGTGGGCGCCGAGCAGGTGCACCACGTGCTGCGGAGGTGGCTGCGCGAGTGCCTGGGGCCGCAGGTGCCGGTTTCCCCCGCCACGCAGATTCCCCGGTCCGAGGCCGAAGCGGAAGGACCTTTTCCGGTTGAGGGGGTGGCTCTGCGGGACAAATCCGCGTGATTTTGAGCAGGGCCCTCCGTACCCGAACATGAACGGGTTTCGGCACGGAGAGAGGCCCCCTCTCCGGAGGGGGTTTTCCGCATGGCGCTGCCGCTCAGAGCTTGGGCCAGGTGATCTTCTGGCTCTCTCGGGTAACCGAGACCTGAAACTTGTCCAGGGTCGGTGAACCTGCCTCGCGCCAAAGGACGACGTACATCTCGATGTCGTCCCAGATCCGGGCAGGGCCCCCCTGGCGGACAATCCAGCGCCCATGAGTTTCGGAGAGTGCAGCCCATGACCCGTCAGCCACATCCACCAGTACGTGTTCCGTACGACCATCGCGGTCGAGGCTGATGCGCTGCGCGCCGGGTGCCGCGACTTGAGCGACGAACCGTGTGTCCCAGTCGTTGATCACGTCGGCTCCCAGAGCGGCTACCCGCTCCTCGCCCTGGTCGATGTCAGGCAGCAGCCCGAGCGGGGGAGGTGATTGAGGGCGAGCCAGCATGAACGAGATCCGTCCACCGAGGAACGACCCCGATGCCGTCCCATCCTCCTTGACTGTGAGCCGGGCAAGCTCAGAAGAAAACATCCACCCGCCGAGAGTTGCCAAGATGGCCCCGCCGGGCCGTGTCTGCTCGATCCACTCGTACGGTAGAGATACGAGCCCACACGTGGCGATCACCCGGTCATAGGGTGCGTTGTCTGCATACCCAGCAAGGCCGTCACCCACGACGAGGTGAGGATGACAACCGCACTGTGCGAGTGCGGTTCCGGCACGGCCGGATACTCCAGGATCGACCTCGACGGAGGTAACCCGCTCGTCGCCCAGGCGGTGGCAGCCGAGCGCAGTGGAGTAGCCCGTGCCAGTACCAATTTCAAGGACCCGGTCGCCGTCCTCCACCTGTAGGTCTTCCCACATGCGGACAACCAGACCCGGCATTGTGCTGGAGGAGGTGGGAGCCCGCATGATTTCGCCCCGTAGATCGCCGGGAACGATCGTGCCGGCGATCTGAGTGACCAGGGATTCGTCCTCGTAGCAGCGCTCCAACCACAGCGGAGCATCAGGCATGATCGGTGTCCAGGCCGTAGGTCCGTTTCCGTCGATCCTGTCGAAGAACCCACCACGAATGAACTCGTGCCGAGGTACCGCCTCCACCGCGTCTCGCCAGGGCTGCGTGCGCAGGTGGGCGCTAGCCGTCAACGTCTTCGCGAGCCGGAGGCGAAGCCCCTGTTCCTGGTCGCTCATGTCGTCTTCCTCTCCAACAGGTTCGCCATGGCCGCAGTCATGGGCAGCCCCGTTTCCGGCTCCAGCCAAGCCCACTGGCCGGACGGGTTGCACTCCAGGAACCACCATTGCCCAACGCTGTCGATGGCGAAGTCGAATGCGCCGAAGACCAGCCCGAAGTGGTTGAGGTATGTGCGGATCGACGCTTCGGCCCCAGGAGGCAACTCGACTACCGAGTAAGTCAGTTTCGAGTAGTCGGTGCGCCAGTCCAGAAGGTCAGAGTTGATGCGGACTGCGAAGGTCTCATCACCGATGACGGTCAGACGCACGTCTGCAGCCTTCTCGACACGGTGCTGGAAGAGGTGGGCCGTGCCGGAGACAGAGTCGTCGATCTCCTCGGCAGTCACCTCTTCGACCCTCACCGTCGAGGACACTCCGTCGAGCCGGTACAGCGGCGTGGCGAGGGGCTTGTAGATCACCCGCTGGTACTGGCTGATGAACTTACGGGCCTCGATCGAGTCAGAAGTGATCAGTGTCGCGGGGACCCGGAACCCGCTCGCGACGGCTGCTGCGAGGCCGGAGGGCTTGAACTCGGCGTCCCCGATCCTGTGCGGATGGTTCACGTACAGGCAGTTGGGCAGCGAGGCCATCACTCCACCCAAGCCATAGCGGGCCTGCGTGATCGCGAAGCGAGCCGTTTGTTCGTCCAGGTGCGGGAAGGCGAAACCCGAGGGCCGGCGGTAGTACATCGAGCGAATTTGGGTGAGATCCGCAGTGCGGGTGGGCGTCGTCAGTGATCCCCGGATGCCGTGAGACGTGATGTGAGCCGCGAACGACAAGGTGGTGGGGAAGTCCCCCGAGTCGAACCGCACGACCGGGGTACCCCGGTCGTGCAGCTCCTCAATCACCAAGTCGGCCGTGGGGTCGTCCAGATTGGTGACGACCAGCACCGGACCGAGTTCTGTCACTGGTCGGTGTCGTTACCCGTGTCAGAGTCTCCGCCACCGGAGCCACCACCGCTGCTGCCGTCCGAGGGGTTACCCGTGTTCGTGGACGGGTTGGTGCCCGAGCTCGTGCCGTGGCCCGGCATCATCAGCGGCTTGCCGGCCTGGTCGAAGTACCGGCCGGTCTGAGTGGCCGGGTCCAGTTTCACCGTCGCGTAACTGGGAGCGAACGCGGGGTACGGGGCCATCCGGCGCACCCCCCACGGGACGGGCGTACTGATGCCATTGGGGTGCGGCGTCCCCTGCGGAATCCGATCCGAATGAACGAACATCACTTTCCTCCATGGTCGGTGGGTTGCTTACAGCCGAGCTTTGGAGCTGACCTGCCCCCTACGAAAGCCGTGTGGTGTGACGTCCGTTGGCGTCTCGAAGGGGGCAGGGAACTGCCCTCACCCCGCAACGGGTGATGATCTCGGGTCCTTCCCTCAGACCTGTCCGTGCCGTTACGAACAAGGCTGATCCGGGGCGAGGAGTCTTGTGATCAGACAGGTCGGAAGATCTGTCGGGTGTCAGTCATCACCCATGGGCCGTACCCGTCGAGGATGAGGACTCGGCCCGTGGCTCCGCCCTTGCTCCGCATGTCCTCGACTCGGTAGCACTTGTCGTCGAGCCGAACGTAGTCATTGACCTTCATCTGATCCGGCGTGCAGCTCTGCGGCCTCGTGTTTGGAGGGAAGCTCACCCGCTCACCACTCGCGTTCTCGACCAAGGTGCAGCGGTGCTCCAGGGCGGACCAGGTGTATCCGTTCGAGTCTTGCAGGTGGAGGAGCGCACCCGTGCGCTTCCAGATCTTCCCCTCCGTAGACCTGGTGTGGTCCCGGACCTTGGCTCCCACAGCGAAGCTCACGGCGCCTCCTTCGAGGACTCCGCCTCCTCGCCGGTGGTAGCGGCCACTACCGGTCGATCCACCTGTTCCAAGTACTTGATCAGCCGCTCGACGGCCGGGATGTCGCACAGACCGAGACTGATTACGGGCTTCTCCAGATCACCAGCCTTCAAGCTCATGTGGCGCAGGTTCACCCCGGCCGACAGGAGGAGGCGGTACAGAGTGGTGTACGCGAGCTGTGCACGCTCCTGGGAGACGTGCTCCGAATGAATCTGGCTCTGAGCGGGGGCGCGCTTCGGGAGGGTGCGCTGCGGGGGCATAGTCGCTCGCTTCCTGGGGTTGAACTTGCCTGTCTCGCTGCTCGGATGGCACTCGTAGGTCCGCACCTGGTCGACACCTCAGCCATTCGCTCCGGGAGTCGATGAAGGGTCCGTTCCAGCTGACACACAGTGAACGCCCGCATCGCAAAGGCGGGTAGGGCGAACAAGATGTTTCAACGTCCCATCGACTAGGGTGATTTGACTGCTCTTTTACCTGCGGTGGGCAGCTTGGAAGGGCTACCGTTACGGTGTGGAAGCAGTGTCAAACGGCGCACTTGTGGCTTGGATGGAAGACCAGAAGTTATCGTCCAAAGACGTTGCCGACCTGGTCAATCGAGCAGTCGGGGAACTGACTGGACGCATCGGGGGCCTGGACGACTCCAATATCCGTGCTTGGCGGTCCGGACGCGTGAGATGTCCCAAGTCGGTTCAGCTTCGGGCGCTTGAACTGGTCTCGGGCAAAAGTGCCGCTGATCTAGGGTTCAAGCGGCGAAGCCGCACTACAGCCAAGCAGCGTCGGGAGCCGCCAGTGGAACGCCGTAAGTTCGTGACCTCTGCGTCCGTCGTCGCTGCGACCGCGGTGGCCGGGGTTTCGACCTCGGCTG
The DNA here is from genome assembly GCF_042737755.1 of Streptomyces sp. NPDC059994. NCBI lineage: Bacteria > Bacillati > Actinomycetota > Actinomycetes > Kitasatosporales > Streptomycetaceae > Streptomyces > Streptomyces sp. NPDC059994. The sequence goes on along the minus strand of NZ_JBHWUR010000003.1, from coordinate 76,152 downwards.
CGAGGGTCGCTCCGCGCCGGGTGGGTATGTCCGATGTGGCCAAGGTCAGGCAGAGCTTCGCAGAGATCATCGCCTCCGATCACAGACACGGAGGTCAGCTGAGCATCGAGCAAGAGGCGGCTCGCCTGTCCGACGAAGCGCTGAGGCTTCTAACGGTCGGAACGACGTCTCAGAGGGTGCGTGGGGCCCTTTACAGTTGCGCGGCAGGGTTCCGATCCTCAGCTCTGTGGGCCGCAATCGACGGGCGCCGTTTCGAGGACGCCCAGCAGCACATGAGGCAGGCACAGCCCATCGCCGCGATGTCCGGTGACCACGCCATTCAGTTCCGCATCTGGTCGCACAGCGGGACCATGTACCGACACATGAGCCGGCCTGGCGAGGCCGAAGCCGCGAACATGGTTGCGAGGAACCTCGGAATCGTGCGGCGAGACCCAATGTTCGCTTCGCTGGGCCTGGCGCGGCACGGGGCAATCCATGCTGTCGCCGGGGACGCTAGGGCGGCACGTCGCTCGTTCAGGCAGGCAGAAGAAGCCTGGCACCGTGCAGACCGGGCCGATGACCCAGGAAGGCCGCCATGGCTGCTGGCCTTCTACGACGAGGCGGAGATCAACTCCCTGGCCATGTCCGCCTACCTCAGCTTGGCGGAGTGGGAGGAAGCCGAAGCTCACGGCCACCGCTGCCTCGCCGTTCTTCGGCCGCACATGCATCGGTCGCGTGCCATCGCGACAGCTCGGCTCGCCCGCGCCCAGCTCGAACAAGGGGATCTCGAAGCAGCGATCTCGACCGCGATGCGGGTGCCGACCGACTCCGCGTCCGGCCACCCCAGGGTGATCGGAATGCTAAAGAGGTTCGGGAGCCGTCTCCGGGAGGTCGCACCCAGGAGCCCTCATACTGCCGTCTGGCGGAACTACACCATTCAGGTCGAGGAGAGTCTCCAGTGACAGCCCGTACGGTCAGCCTGCGTCACCACACCTCCTACACGCCACAGGTCAGGGAAATGCTCGGGAAGCTGTACAGCCAGGTACGCGCTGATCTCCTGGAGCACCCGAACTATCGGTTGGACGTGTTCCTGGAGAGGCTTGATCGTCACGGGGCGGAGCCTGGTTGGGCTGCTGCGACGGCACACGATTCCGCCACGGGCGAGCCTGTCGGCTTCGCCTACGGCAACACTGTCTCGCCTGGTGATCGCTGGTGGAAGCGGATGTCCACTCCAGCTCCGGGCCGCTACACGGCCAAGGACGCGATTGCAGTGAAGGAGATCGGTGTCGTCCCGTCGTGGCGCGGCATAGGGGTCTCCCGCCAGATGCACGACGAGCTTATGAGGCATCGAGTCGAGCCGCACACCACGCTGATGGTGAACCCCGCGGCAGGTGACGGGAAGGTGATGAGGCTCTACGAAGGCTGGGGTTACGAGGAAATCGGAGTGGTGCAGCCAGCACCCGAGTCTCCCTGGTTGGTGTGCATGGCGCGGAGTACCCGTAGGTCCCTCTGAGGTCGGTAGACCTTGCCCCGGCTGTGAACCGTGTCCCGGTTCCGGTACTGGGGCCCGAGGCAGTTCCCGCAGCCAGACACCGTGGACAGCAGGGCGGCCTCATTCCTCTGCCGGGTCGGCTTCTTCTCCTTGCCCTTCAGGACCTCCAGGACGGCTGACCACTCCCCGTAGGCGAGGTGAGGTTCGTCCATGAAGAGCTTGTACTCGCCGGTGTCGTGATCCTCGACGGGCTTGCCAGTCGATAGCCCACGTCCGGAGAACGTTCAGTTGCCGCTCGATGGAGGTGGACTTGTCGCCGTCGCGACTCAGGCGCGCCGACATGATGACGCGCTGCGGTACAGGTGGTGCATGGAACATGCCTGCCGGCTTTCTTACCTTGGTCCCACTTCGGTAGGGACGTCGGTCCTTTGTGACTACAGGTGTGTTCCGAAACACGTAGGCGAGGTCCGGCGTCGAATCTCCGTGCAGGACCACCCATGTAGCGGATGATCCAGCGTCCGCGCGGGGTCGCGCGAGAGAATCCACGGCAACTTGAGCCAGGGGCGAACGTCACGGACCATATGCAGGCGTCCGGCACCAATCGGACGATCGGCACCACGAGAGGCACCACCCCGCCATGCTCACGAGGCGACCCATGACGCCCGAAACGTCCCCTGACCTGCAAGTTTCCAAGCCATACACGTTTCGGATGTCCCTCCCAGTAGCGACCGCTCTGGTCATGGGCAACATCATCGGCGGCGGGATCTTCCTGCTGCCGGCGTCGGTCGCCCCCTTCGGCACCATCAGTCTGCTCGCCTTCGCGGTCCTGACCGTCGGCGCGATCGCGCTGGCGCTGGTCTTCGGGCGCCTCGCCGAGCGGCTGCCGCAGACCGGCGGACCCTACGTCTACGCGCGCGAGGCGTTCGGCGACTTCGCCGGGTTCCTCGCCGCCTGGTCGTACTGGATCACCACCTGGGTCTCCAACGCGGCGCTCGCCGTGGCGGCCGTGGGCTACCTCGACGTACTGATACCCGTGCACGGGAACAAGGCGGCGACCATCGCGGCGGCGCTGACGCTCCAGTGGCTCCCCGCGCTCGCCAACCTCGCGGGCACCCGCTACGTGGGCGCGGTGCAACTGGTCTCCACCGTACTGAAGTTCGCGCCGCTGCTGCTCGTCGCGGTCGGCGGGCTCTTCTTCTTCGACCCGGCCAACCTCGGCCCGCTCCAGGCCGACGACCACAGCGCGATGGGCGCCGTCTCCGCCTCGGCCGCGATCCTGCTCTTCAGCTACCTCGGCGTCGAGTCGGCCGCGGTCAGCGCGGGAGAGGTCCGCGACCCGCGCCGCAACGTCGGCCGCGCCACCATCCTCGGCACCATCGGCGCCGCCGTGATCTACCTCCTGGGCACCCTCTCGGTCTTCGGCACCGTGCCGCACGACCGCCTGGTGACCTCCACCGCGCCGTTCACCGACGCCGTCGACGCCATGTTCGGCGGCACCTGGGGCGGCACCGCGGTCGCGGTCGCCGCGCTGGTCTCCATGGTCGGCGCCCTCAACGGCTGGACGCTGCTGAGCGCCCAGACCCCGTACGCCGCGGCCCGGGACGGGCTGTTCCCCAAGGCCTTCGCCCGCAAGAGCCGGGGCGTGCCCACCGTCGGCGTCCTGGTCACGGTCGTCCTCGCCTCGTCGCTGACCGTCTACAACTACACGGCGGGCGCCAAGGGCGTCTTCGAGATGCTGGTCCTGGTCACCACTTTCACGGCGACCGTCCCCTACCTCCTGTCGACCGCCGCCCAGATCTACTTCCTCGCCTCCGGCCGCGCCGACCGGGTCCACCGCGGCCGCCTGATCCGCGACGGACTGCTCGCCTCCCTCGCCGCCGCCTTCTCGCTGTGGCTGGTCGCCGGCTCCGGCTACGCGGCGGTCTACCAGGGCGTGCTGTTCCTCTTCGCGGGCGTGCTGGTGTACGCGGTCCTCGCGGCCCGCAAGCAGCGTGCGCGGGAGGACGCGGCGGAACTCCCCGAGCAGTCCGTACGGGAGAGCGCCCGCGTGTAAGCGAGTGTCATCAACGGCCGGCCGCCGAGGCGGGCGTGGGCAGATGCCCGAAGGGCTGCTGTAGGACCCGGGGTTGAAGGGGCTGTCGGCCGAGGAGGTCTACGACCGGATCGCCACCGATCCGCGACGCGCGCTTCCTTCCCCCGGCCGGGATCGCCGGGCGGGTACGGGTGCGCGGACGCGGCGGAACCGTCCTGCGGTCCGGCACCCGCAGGGCGGGGCGCTGCCGTTCACCCCCAAGGGGCCGGAGTTCCGGGTGCGCTGACGGGCATTCACCCGGGAGGGGGGATCTCGCCCGGATCCGGGCAGGTCATGGGCTTTTACGGGCAGGGTTCAGGCATGCCGCCCGTTCCCCTCGCCGCCCTGCGCCGCGCCGTCGTGGTGCTGCTCGTGGTGGCCGCGCTGCTCGGGGCGGCGCCGGGGGCGGAGACGGCGGGTCCGCCCGCCCCGGACCGGGCGGCCGTGTCGTCGGCGGTGCCGGGCCCGGTGGGCGAGGAGCAGCCGGACGAGGGTGCGCCCGCGCCACCGGCGGCGGCCCGCGCGAGCCGCCCGGCGCCGGGCGCCCGTTCCGTACGGATGGCGCCCCGGCCCGTCCTCCGCGGGCCCGGCGGGCCGGGCCGGGTGCGGCCCACTTCCCCCGATGCCACGCGCTGTGTGGTGCTGCGCTGCTGAGAGTTCCGTGCTCAGCGAGCTCAGCGGTACTCAACTCACCAGCACAGCGAGGTGGTTCAGCCATGCCCATCGACCCCTTCGCGGCGCTCAACGCGATGCTGCGCGCCGAGGCCGCCCGGATCCGACCGGCCCCCGCGACCCCCGAACGCGAGGTCCCCGACCCCGGAGAGGAGCAGCGCCGACCCCCGGCGGACCCGCACGGCAAGTAGCCGGGGCCGCCACGGCAGGGCGGTGGACGGGATCCGGCCGCCGCCCTGGTGACCTGGTGTTCTCACAGAGAGTGAGGACGGTGGGCGATCCGTCGTGCGGTACTCCGTTCGGCGGCTTACGTTTGCTGCGGGGGCACCCCGACCGAAAGGTCTGCCATGCGCGGACGTACGACAGCGGGCGCCGCCGGTGCGGCGATGGCGCTGCTCGCCCTGACGGTCCCGGCCGCGGCGGGCGGCCGCAAGCCTGATCTGACCCGCTTCTACACCCAGCACCTGACCTGGGGCGGCTGCACGGTCAAGGACGCCCCCAAGGGCATGGAGTGCGCCGAGCTGACCGTGCCCGTCGACTACGCCCGGCCCGAGGCCGGCACGATCGCGCTGGCGGTGGCCCGCGTACGGGCGGCCGAGTCGGGCGAGGGCCCCACCGGCACGGGCACGGAGGCGGGCACAGCCTCGCCGGGCGGCGCGGCCTCCGCGACCGCCCCCAAGGGCTCGCTCGTCTTCAACTTCGGCGGCCCCGGCGAGTCCGGCCTCAAGGGCCTCGGCAGCTTCACGGCGGACACCGCGCGGCTCGCCGCGGCGTACGACCTGGTGAGCTTCGACCCGCGGGGAGTGGGCCGCAGCGCACCCGTGCACTGCGGCGCCAAGGCCGAGCAGGACATCGAGAGCTCCTCGGACGGCGCCCCGGCCGACGACGCCGAGGGCCGGAGCCAGCTCGTCGACGAGCTGAAGGCGGTGGCCCAGGAGTGCCGCAAGGTCACCGGCGAGCTGCTGCCGCACGTGGGCACCGTCAACGCCTCGCGCGACCTGGACGTGCTGCGCCAGGCGCTCGGCGACAAGAAGCTGAACTACTTCGGCATCTCCTACGGCACCCGGCTCGGCGCGGTCTACGCGGCCCAGTTCCCCAAGCGGACCGGGCGCATGGTCCTGGACGCCGTGGACTCGCTGACGGCGGACGCGGCGCAGTCGGCGCTCGCCCAGGCCACGGCGTTCCAGAAGGGCCTGGACACCTTCCTGTCCGACTGCGCCGCCCAGGGTGCCGTGTGCCCGCTCGGCGCCAGCACCGCCAAGGCGACCAGCACGCTGGACGCGACCGTCGCCCAGCTCGACCGCAAGAGCGCCAGAACCGCCTCCGGCGCCGACTTCACCTCCGGCGACCTGCGTACCGCGATCACCAACTCGCTCTACGCCGAGCAGCTGTGGCCGGCCCTCGCTCAGGGCATCGCCACCCTCCACGACAAGGGGGACCCGGCCGTCCTCGACGAGATCAACAAGCAGTTCGCGGGGGAGGACGCGCAGGGCGACCGCGCCGACGACGACAACAGCCGCGAGGCGCTCCTCGCGGTCAACTGCGCCGACGACCCGGTGCGCGCCAAGGACCCGGCCGCCGAACTCGCCTCACTGGAGCAGAAGTTCGCCAAGGCCTCCCCGATGTTCGGCCCGGACCAGGTGGGCGCGGCGATCTCCTGCACGGGCTGGCCCGCCGGTACGGACTACATCCGCAAGATAGACAAGACCGGCGCGCCGCCCGTGCTGCTCATCGGCACCAGGGGCGACCCCGCCACTCCGTACCGGTGGGCGGCGGAGACCGCCCGCCACCTGGGCAAAGGCGTGGTCCTCAGCTACGAGGGCGAGGGGCACGGCGGGTACACGGCCTCGCAGTGCGTCCGCGACACGGCGGACGCCTTCCTGCTCGACGGCGTACTGCCCGCCGAGGGGACGTCCTGCGCCCGCGAGACGCCCCCGGAGCACTGAACGCGGCGGGTGGTCAGTTGCTCATCGCCGCCGCCATCGGGGCCGCTGTGGCCCATCGCCCGATCGCCGTCTCGGCCGTGATCCCGGGGCCGAAGCCCGCGATGAGCCCGCCCGCCCCGTCCGCCGCGCCGCCCTCGTCGAAGAGCCGGGCCAGCGCGTCGAAGACCACGGAGCTGGCGATGTTGCCGCGCTCGGTGAGGGTGGCCCGGCTGAAGCGGAACATCTCCGGCGGCAGGTCGAGGAAGTGGCACAGGTCGTCCAGGATGCGCGGCCCGCCCGCGTGGACGATGAAGAAGTCCATCTGCGGGATCTCCCAACTGTGCTGCGCCACCAGCGCCTTGAGTGCGGGAGCGAGCATCTCCATGGTGCCCGGGACGCGCTTGTCGAGCAGGAAGTGGAACCCGGTGTCGCGCACGGCGTACGAGATCCAGTCCTCGGTGTTGGGCACCAGGTGCGAGCCGTTGCGCTCGATCCGCATCCCGGTGCCGCCCTCACCGCGCACCACGGCCGCCGAGATCGCGTCGCCGAAGAGACCGTTGGAGAGCAGCGAGCCGACGCCGATGTCGGTCGGCTGGTAGCAGAGCGAGCAGAATTCGCAGGACACGATCAGTACGTTGGAGCGCGGATACGCCGTGCAGAAGTCGTGCGCGCGGTTGATCGCCGCGCCTCCGGCGGCGCAGCCGAGCTGGGCGATCGGCAGCTGCCGGGTGTCGCTCCTGAACCCCATGGTGTTGATCAGCCAGGCGGTCAGCGAAGGCATCATGAAGCCGGTGCAGGAGACGTAGACGATCAGGTCGATGTCCTTGGCCTCCACCTCGGCGTGGACCAGTGCCTGCTTGACGACATCGGGCACCCGGGCCTTGGCCTCCGTCTCGTACAGCAGATTGCGTTCCTCGAAGCCGGGGTGGAGCAGGGTCTCCTCGATCGGCTGCACGAGGTGGCGGGTACGGACCCCGGTGTTCTGGATGAGGCGCAGGACGAGGTCCCGCTGGGGATGGTCGGCATGCGTCTCACGGGCGAGAGCGAGCGTCTCCTCCTGCGTGATCACATGGTCGGGTACGGCTACTGAGGGGCGGCACAGGGTGGCCATGGAACTTCCTTGTCTCCTGCCGGGCAGACGCCTGCGGTTTCCACGCGGGTGCTCCAGGGGTGTGCGGTCGTGTGCCTGTCAGGTATCCCCGAGCATGGTCATGCGCATGTTCTTGATCGGGGTAATTAACCGATTAGAGGGAGATTCCGGAGCGGGTAGCTCACTCGGGTGACGCGGTACGGCCGAACGGGGGACGGAGGAGGCCCGGGCAGCGCGAGGCGCGCGGGCGACCCGGGGTCGCCCGCGCGCGATCTCGTCCGCCCTGTCAGTCGGAGAGTTCGCAGGGTTCGGAGAAGGTGAAGGTGAAGGTGAAGGTGAAGGTGAACCCTGACGGTTCCGGGTGGAGTTGGTGCTGTGGAAGCTGGACCCGGGCCGCACGACTGGGAGCCGATGCCGTGCTGGCGGTGGTCGAGCGGGACCCAGACCGTGTCGCCCGGGACGAGACCGGTCAAGTGCCGTGCCTCATCGCGCTGTTCGGTCGTCCAGCGCCGTGCGGTGAACCAGAACTCCGGGTCGCCCTCGACGCGCAGCCCCCCGATCTCCGCCCAACGGACGCCGGCCCGGGCCCCGTTCTCCTGCGGCCGGACGTACGGTGTCTGGAGGGCGTCCGCATCCGTCTGCCACAGTCCGACCGCCGAGGTCACACCGTAGGGTGAGTGGCGGGTGCCGCTGCCCCGGCTCGGCATCCGGTTCGGCCTCACGGGCACCACCTCGGGCAGCCGCCGGGGCCACACGGGTGCGCACGACCAGCGCGTCCCCGGTCAACTCCGCCGCGCCCGGACGGTGTTGCATACGGAACAGCCCCAACTCGCGCCAGCGCGGCCCGTGCCGCAGATCGGGCTGCCAGGGCGCGCCTTCGTCGTTGTCGGTGGGCGCGCGCGCCATACGTCGAGGCGCAACCCGGTGACCGCCATGGCGCCGAGGGCCGCGGCGGGCCGCATTACCTCGCACGTAATCGACCCCCACCACCCCCGCAGGGCAAGGTGGAGCCATCGGGTCCCGGGCGGCGCACTCCGGCCGGGGCCCGGTTCCACCACCGTTTGAGTCCTTGATTCCCGTCCTTTCCGGAGGCTGATTTCCATGTCCGACAACCGCTACGAGACCGCCGTCGCCCGCTACTTCGAGGCGTGGAACGCCACCGGCTCGGCCGAGGAGCTGGCCAAGGCCGTCGAGGCCGCCTGGAGCGCGGACGGCAGCTACACCGACCCGCTGGCCGACGTCACCGGGCACGAGGCCATAGCCGCGGTGATCGGCGGGGCCCACGCCCAGTTCCCCGGCTTCGAGTTCCGCCTGGACGGGGCCGTCGACGGGCACCACGACCTGGCCCGGTTCCGCTGGGAGCTGGTCTCGGTCGCGGACGGGTCCGCGCCGGTCGCCGGGTCCGATGTGATCACGCTCGCCGAGGACGGCCGGGTCGCCACCGTGGCCGGATTCCTCGACCGCGTACCGCCTACGGTGTGAACGACTGGAGGTAGGCGAACGTCTCCGGGTCGGCCGGCAGGAACGTCTCGATGGCCAGCTCGGAGACGGTCACGTCCATCGGTGTGTTGAACGTGGCGATCGTCGATATGAACGACAGGACCGTGCCCCGGTGTTCGATGCGCAGCGGGAGCGCGAAGGGGAAGACGGCGTGGTCGGAGGTGTCCTCGTCCGCCGCCTCGGGCACGGGGTGCGCCGCGACCTCCTCGTACAGCTCGCGCAGGGCGTCCGAGCGCATCAGGGCGATCTGGCGCTCCATCTGCTCGAACAGATGGCCGCGCCACTGGCGCAGATTGCGGATGCGCGGCGCCAGGCCCTGCGGGTGGAGGGTCAGACGCATCGCGTTGAGCGGGGGAGCGAGCAGCCGCTCGGGCACCCCTTCGGCGAGCATCGCGATGCCCCGGTTCGCCGCGAGGACCGTATACGTGCCGTCGACTATCAGCGCGGGGAACGGCTCGTACCCCCGCAGCAGCCGCTCCATGGCCTCGCGCAGGGCGCCCATGGACGGGTCGTCCAGGGACGTCTCCGCGAACTGCGGTGCGTAGCCGGCCGCCAGCAGCAGGGCGTTGCGCTCGCGGACCGGCACCTCCAGGTGCTCGGCGAGGCGCAGGATCATCTCCTGGCTCGGGCGCGACCTGCCGGTCTCGATGAAACTGATGTGCCGCGCGGACGAGTCGGCGCGCAGGGCCAGCTCCAGCTGGCTGATCCTGCGCTGCTCGCGCCAGCCGCGCAGCATCGGCCCTACTCCCGTGTCGATCGCGGCAGTTGTCGTCATACCTCAGACACTAACCCGGGCCTCTGACAGCGCCCGGCGCCGCACCCCCCACCCGGCCAGCACGATCGCCGTCGCCACCGCGTACGCGCTCGTCCTGACGATGTCGAAGGAGTGCGGCATCGCCCACGCCGTCACGTAACAGACGGCTCCCGCGGCGGCGACCGCCAGCCACTCCCAGCGGCCGTCCAGGGCCACCAGCGCGACGAGCAGCAGCGCGTACCACGAATAGCCGGGCGTCATCAGGCAGAACGCCCAGCCGAGGACCAGCAGGGCGCCGCTCCAGGGGCGCTCCGGATCGCCCCGGCGCAGCACGTACAGGACGACGAGCCCCACCAGGGCGAGTGCCGCGGGCAGTGCCCAGGAGTCCGGGAGGACCAGCCGCAGCAGCCCGTAACGGCTGCGGGCGGACGCGTCGTCGTACCCCTCCTCCTCCGCGTACCCGCCCAGATAGCCGAAGACGGACGCGTGCGAGACGAGGACGTACGGGAGGTAGGAGAGCGCCACGCACACGGTGGCCGGGACGAGGACGGTCGCCGCGCGCCGCCAGTCCGGGCGGCGCCCCGCCAGCACGCCCGCGAGGGCACCCGGCAGCACCACGGCGGGCAGCATCTTCGCCGCGGTCCCGGCGCCGATCAGCATGCCCCCGGCCGCCCGGCGGCGGACCGCGACCGCGCCGAGCCCCGCCACCGCGAACAGCACCGCCAGCCCGTCCACGTGCGCGTTGTTCACCGCCTCGATCGGCACCGCCGGGCACCACGCCCAGTACGCCGCCCGTGTCACGTCGTCCCCGCGCCGCCGCAGGACCAGCAGCAGGACGCCCGTGGTGGCGACGGCGAGCACGGCGCCGCCCAGCTGGAGCGGCTTGTGGCGGGCGGCGACGGGGGAGAGCCCGTGGACGCCGAGGAAGTACGCCTCGGCCACCGGCGGGTAAATGGTGTGCACCTTGGGGCGGTTGAGGCGGGTGCAGCGGTCCGGCTCGCCGAACCGGGCCCGGTCCGGGCCCTCGCACGCCGCGCCCCTGGGGAACAGCCAGTCGTCGCGCAGCCCGGCCAGCTCCCGGTCCGCGGGGGCGTGGTCGTACGGCGAGATCCCGGCCGCCTGCACCCGGCCGTCCCAGGCGTAGCGGAACATGTCCGTGCTGGTGGTCGGCGGCGCCGCCAGGCCGGTCGCCGCGACCAGCACCCCGCCCGCCAGGACCAGACCGGTCCGGTGGCGGGCCGGGGCCCGGCGCAGCGACCGGGCGGCCGCCGCGAACAGCAGCCAGCAGGCCAGATACCACCAGGAGAGCGTGCCCGGGTGGAAGTAGTAGCCGTCCTCGACGACCGTCAGGACGAGCACGGCGGTCAGCGCGGCCAGCAGCACGGCCGTCGGGGCCGAGCGGCGCAGGGCGGCCGGTGCGTCGGCCGGCGGGGCGGCCGGGGCGGTGGTGGTACGCGGAGCGATCACCCGTCCACATTCGCAGGCCGACAGGTGCCCGGACGGCCCAGCGCACGACGCGTCCGTGAACCGTAAGGTGTCAGGAGCCCTGTTCAGGGCGCTCCGGGGATGTCATGGAGACATGAAGTCACGACTCCCGCTTCCCCCGCCGCCGTCGGCGCTGCTGCCGTCCTTCAGGGGCGGGCTGCACGACAGGCGCACGGCGACGGCGATCGGCAGGCTGCTCGGCGTGGCCATGCTGGTCTGCATGGTCACCGGCGTGCTGAGCCACTACCTCCAGCACCCGCCGGGCTGGCTGGCTGACGACCTGCCCGCCCGTCCCAGCTGGGGATACCGGCTGAACCAGGGCCTGCACGTGGGGGTGGGCATCGCCGCGATCCCGCTGCTCTTCGGCAAGCTGTGGACCGTCTACCCGAAGCTGTTCGTGTGGCCCGCGCTCAACGGCGTACGGCATGCGCTGGAGCGGCTCTCGGTGGCGGTGCTCGTCGCGGGCGCGGTCTTCGAGCTGCTGACCGGGCTGCTCAACACCGTGCAGTGGTACCCGTGGCCGTTCAGCTTCGTTCCCGTCCACTTCGCGGTCGGCTGGCTCCTCACCGGCGCTCTGCTGCTGCACCTGGCGGTGAAGTGGCCGGACATCAAGGCGTACTGGTGGCGGCGCTCGGCCGCCACGCGCGCGTTGCCGACGGAGCCGGAGAGCGCGCCCGACCGGCGCTCGCTGCTCACCGGGCTCGCGGTGGCGGTGGGTGCGGTCACCGTGACGACCGTCGGCCAGTCCCTCACCCCGCTGGCGGACCTCGACCTGCTGGCACCCCGCCACCCCGGCCACGGCCCGCTTGGCCTGCCCGTCAACCGCACGGCGGCGGCCGCGGGGACGACCCGGGTGGACACGGCGGCCTGGCGGCTGACGGTGCTGGGGCCGCGCCCGTACGAGCTGACGCTCGACGAACTGGCCGCGCTGCCCCAGTACGAGGTGGAGCTGCCCATCGCGTGCGTCGAGGGGTGGAGCAAGAACGCGCACTGGACCGGTGTACGGATCAAGGACCTCACGGAGCGGGCCGGGGCGCCCGGGTCCGCGCTGCGGGTCGTCTCGCTCGAACAGCACGGCGCGTACCGCGTGATGGACATGGGCCGCACCTACGCGCGCGACCCGCTCACCCTCCTCGCGCTGCGGCTCAACGGGCAGGTGCTCACCCCCGACCACGGCTACCCGGCCCGCGTCATCGCCCCCAACCGGCCCGGGGTGCTCCAGACCAAGTGGGTCACGCGACTGGAGGTGCGGTGATGGTGGGACGGTACGCGGTGGGCGCGCTCGGGGTCGCCACCATGGGGCTCGGGGTGTCGCTGGTGTGGGCGCAGTCACCGTGGGACGTGGCGGTGTGGCTGGTCGGGGCGATCGTGCTGCACGACGGGCTGATCGCACCGCTGGTGCTGCTCGTCGGCCTGGGCGTGGCGGCGGCCCGCCCCGGGGTGCGCGGCCCGCTGCGGGCAGCCCTGGTAACCGCCGGCTGCCTCACGGCGATCGCCCTCCCGGACATCCTGCGCCCCGGCCCGCACAACAATGCGACGGTGCTGCCGCTGGATTACGTGCGCAACTGGTTGGTGCTGCTGGGGGTGGTCGCGATCGCGACAGGGCTGGTGCTGGTCGTCAGGCGAGTGCAGGCCGGGCGACGCCGGGGGCCCCGTTAGGGGCGCGGGGCTGTGACAAGCGCGGCTCCGCCGGATGGGGGTCCCCCCTGTTCGAGCGAAGCCGAGAACTCGGGGGAGCGACCGCCAGAGTCTGACGTACAGCGCCACGGGTCTCCCGGCGGGCCTGTCCATCAACTCCTCGACCGGCCTGATCTCCGGCACCCCGACGGCCGCCGGCACCTCCGGCGTCACCGTCACCGCCCGGGACACCACCACCGCCACCGGCAGCACCTCGTTCAGCTGGACCGTCACCCAGCCCGGCGGCGGCTGCCGGCCCGCCCAGCTGCTCGGCAACCCCGGCTTCGAGACCGGCTCGGCCGCGCCCTGGTCGGCCACGGCGGGCGTGATCGACAACAGCAGCAGCGAGCCCGCGCACTCCGGCTCATGGAAGGCCTGGCTGGACGGCTACGGGTCGACGCACACCGACTCGCTCTCCCAGACGGTGACCATCCCGCAGGGTTGCCACGCCACGCTGACGTACTACCTGCACATCGACACCGGCGAGTCGACCACCTCCACCGCCTACGACAAGCTGACGGTGACGGCCGGCTCGACCACCCTGGCCAGCTACTCCAACCTCAACAAGAACTCCGGTTACGCGCTGAAGACCTTCGACCTGTCGTCGCTCGCCGGGTCGACGGTGACCCTCAAGTTCAACGGCACCGAGGACTCCAGCCTGCAGACGTCGTTCGTCGTCGACGACACGGCGCTGAACCTCAGCTGATCCCCCCACGGTGAAAGGGGCCGGGCCCGGACTCCCACCCAGAGTCCGGGCCCGCGCCCCCGCACTCACGTCCGGCGCAGCACGACGAACGGGCGCCCGGCGGCCGTCCACCGCTCGGCCGCCCGCCAGCCGGTGGCGTGCGCGTACCGCAGCAGCGCGGCGGTGCCGAGCCGCGACCAGGGGAAGCCCGACCCGAAGGCGCCCCGGCCGTCGGCCACCCGCACCTCCACGCGCTCGTCCACGTCGAAGGGCGCCGCCTCCACGATCAACTGCCCATCGGAATGCACCAGTTGGGCCGCCCGTGCGAGCAGCGCGGCCGGGTCGCCGCCGATGCCGACGTTGCCGTCGAGCAGGAGCACGGTCTGCCAGCGGCCCTCGCCGGGCAGCGGGTCGAAGACCGACCGGCACAGGGCGCTGCCGCCGGAGCGCTGGGTGCGGCGGACGGCCTCGGGGCTCACGTCGACGCCGAGCGCGGCCGTACCGAGCGAGGCCAGCGCCACCACCAGACGCCCGGGTCCGCACCCGATGTCGAGCGCGGCGCCCCGGCACCGCCGCAGCACGGTCAGGTCGGCCGGGTCCGGCGCCGCACACCACCGCTCCACCTCAAGGGGCAGCAGCCACCCGTCCTGGCGGTGCAGGAACAGCGGCCCTCGCCCGCTGCGCAGGGCGGCGGTGTACGGATCGGCCCGCCAGGCGAGTGCGGCGGGCACGGCGGTCGTGGTCATCGCGCGTCGCCCCGCGCCCCGGCGACCGCCGTGAAGGAGCCGCCCGCGCACGCGGCCACGGCCCGCGCGAACCGGCCGCCCGGCGCGAGCGCCGCGACCTCACCCACGTCGGCCGCGGTGTCGACATCCCGCAGCGGCGGCAGCTCGTGCACGGTGAGCCCCGCGCCCACGAGCCGCCGACGCTGGACCGCGCCCGTCTCGGGGACGGACATGGGCACCCCGCGAAGCAGCGCGGGGTCGGGGGCGGTCAGGCCGAGCGACCAGAAGCCGCCGTCGGCCGCCGGGCCGAACCACGCCTCGCCGGGCCCCCAGCCGGCCAGGGCGGGCGCCAGCAGGGCCGGGCTCACCTGCGGGGTGTCCATGCCGATGAGCAGGGCCGGACCCGGATCGAGCGCGAAGGCCGCCGCCAGCCTTTCGTCCAGGCCGCCCGCGCACTGCGGGACGACCTCAATGCCCGGCGGGAGCCACGGACCGGGCGCCCCGTCGAGGACGAGCACCCGGCGCCGGGCCGGTGCGGCGAGCACCACGTCCAGCGTGTCGGCGAGCGCGGCCTCGGCGATCCGCGCGGCCTCCTCCGGGGAGTACGGCGGGGTCAGCCGCGTCTTGACCCGGCCCGGCACCGGCGCCTTGGCGATCACCAGGAGGGTGACCGGCGCGCCCCGCCCCGTCACCGGGCACCCGCCGCCGTGGCGGGGAGCGACGGCCCGGGCGGCAGGGCGAGCACCGCGCGCATGTCCCGTACGGCCTGCCAGGTGCCCCGCCAGGTGCCGGTCACCTTCGACTTGCCGGTGCGCGGCAGATACGGCACGTCGTGCTCGCGCACCCGCCATCCGGCGTCCGCCGCGCGCACCACCATCTCCAGCGGATAGCCGCTGCGCCGGTCCGCGACGCCGAGCGCGAGCAGCGGCGCGCGCCGGGCCGCCCGCAGCGGGCCCAGGTCGTGCAGGCGCAGCCCGGTGCGGCGGCGCAGCATCCTGGACAGGGCCAGGTTCCCGGCGCGCGCGTGCGGTGGCCAGGCCCCGCGCGCGGTGGGCCTGCGCCGCCCCAGGACGAGGTCGGCGTCACCGGCGGCCACCTCCCGTACGAAGGGCGCGAGGAGTCCGGGGTCGAGCGAGCCGTCGCAGTCGCAGAAGCACACGTACTCGGCCCGGGCCGCGAGCAGCCCGGCGTGGCAGGCCGCGCCGAAGCCGCGCCGGTCCTCGTGCACCACGGTCGCGCCGAGCGCGCGGGCGATCTCGGCCGAGCCGTCCGTCGAGCCGTTGTCGACGACGACGGCCCGCCAGCCCTCGGGGATCCTGGCCAGCACCCAGGGCAGCGCCCCGGCCTCGTCGAGGCAGGGCAGTACGACGTCCACCGTCGTGGGGATCGAGTCGGTCACGCCCCTCACGGTACGAAGGCGCGGCGGACAAATCGGGACTTCGGGTTCTTACGAAACAGGGACGTCGTCCCGGGTCGGCCATCCGGGTGGCGACGCGGGGACCCGCCGGATGCGACGCTGTCGCCATGCACAACGCCCAGTCCCGCATCCTCGTCGTCGACGACGACCCGACGGTGGCCGAGGTGGTCACCGGCTACCTCGAACGCGCCGGGTACGAGGTCGAGCACGTCGGCGACGGCCCCGCCGCCCTGCGCGCGGCCGGTGCGCGATGGCCCGATCTCGTCGTCCTCGACCTGATGCTGCCGGGCATGGACGGCCTGGAGGTCTGCCGCACGCTGCGGAGCACCGGCCCCGTACCGGTCATCATGCTCACCGCGCGCGGCGACGAGGACGACCGCGTCCTGGGCCTGGAGATAGGTGCCGACGACTACGTCACCAAGCCGTTCAGCCCGCGCGAGCTGGTGCTGCGCGTCGACTCCGTACTGCGCCGCGGCCGGGCCGCCGCCGCCCGGCCGGGACCGCCGGTGCGGCGCGCGGGCCTCGTCCTGGACCCGGCCGCCCGCCGCGCCGCCAAGCAGGGCGCCGAACTCGCCCTGACCCTGCGGGAGTTCGACCTCCTCGCCTATCTGATGAGCCACCCGGGCGAGGCCGTCACCCGCGAGCGGCTGATGCGTGATGTGTGGGGCTGGGAGTTCGGTGACCTGTCCACCGTCACCGTCCATGTGCGGCGCTTGCGCGGCAAGGTCGAGGACGACCCGGCGAAGCCGAGGCTCATCCGGACGGTGTGGGGCGTCGGGTACCGCTTCGAGGCGGAGAGCGCGGGCGAGGGCGCGGGTGAGGGCGAGGGTGAGCCGCAAGGCACGGGCCTCGCCGGAGAGGAGGTCTGACGTGAGCGATGTCCTGCTCATCGCCGTGTACGCGTTCCTGGGCGCCGCCGCCGCGGGCCTGCTCGGGGCCCTCGCGCTGCGTCTGCTGCGCCACCGCTCGGTCACCGCCTCGCTCGCCGTGGTGGCCGCCGTCGCGGTCAGCGCGATGCTCGCCGGGACGCTCGCGGTGGCCTGGGAGATGTTCCTGTCCTCGCACGACCTGAAGGTCGTCACCCTGGTCATCGCGATGGCCGCGGCCGTCTCGCTCGCCACCGCGCTCATCCTGGGCCACCGGGTCGTCGCCAGCAGCCGTCAACTCGCCCTGGCCACCCGCTCGTTCGGCGACGGCGGCAGCTTTGCCGCGCCCGCGGGCCCGGCCACCGCCGAACTCGCCGCGCTCAGCCGCGAGCTGGCCGCCACCAGCGCCAAGCTCTCCGCTTCCCGCGAGCGCGAACGCGCTCTGGAGACCTCCCGCCGCGAGCTCGTCGCCTGGATCTCGCACGATCTGCGCACCCCGCTCGCGGGGCTGCGGGCGATGGCCGAGGCCCTGGAGGACGGCATGGCCAAGGACCCCGAGCGCTACTTCCGGCAGATCCGCACCGAGGTCGAGCGACTCAACGGCATGGTGGGCGACCTCTTCGAGCTCTCCCGCATCCACGCCGGCGCGCTCACCCTCAACCCGGCCCGGATGTCCGTCCACGACCTGGTCGGGGACGCGCTGGCGGGCGCCGACCCGCTCGCCCGCGAACACGGCGTACGGCTGGTCGGCGAGCGTGTCGAGCCGGTCCCGGTCGAGGTGGACGGCAAGGAGATGACCCGGGTCCTGGCCAACCTGCTGGTCAACGCGATCCGGCACACCCCGGCGGACGGCACGGTCGCGGTCGCGGCCGAGGCGCGCGCGGAGTCGGTGGTGCTCTCGGTGACGGACGGCTGCGGCGGCATCCCCGACGACGATCTGACCCGCGTCTTCGACACCGGCTGGCGCGGCACCGAGGCGCGCACCCCGCCGGGCGGCGCGGGCCTGGGCCTCGCGATCGTGCGGGGCATCGTCGAGGCCCACGCGGGCAGCGCCGCCGTCCACAACGTGCACGGCGGCTGCCGCTTCGAACTGGTCCTCCCGGCGGCCCGTTCCTGACGAAACGTCAGCCGGTGGCCGGGCGCAGCTCCGCCCGTGCGAACTCCGCCATCCCCTCCGCGAACCCCACCGCCGGCCGCCAGCCGAGCTGCTCCCGCAGCCGCGCCGAGTCGGCCGTGATGTGGCGGACGTCCCCGAGCCGGTACTCGCCCGTCACCACCGGCGCGGGCCCGCCGTACGCCCCGGCCAGCGCCTCGGCCATCTCGCCCACCGTGTGCGGGGTCCCGCTGCCCGTGTTGTACGCGGTGAGGGTCCCCGGCGGGCGCTCGTGCAGGGCCTCCAGGGCCACCGCGTTCGCCTCGGCCACATCGCGTACGTGGACGAAGTCCCGGCGCTGGCGGCCGTCCTCGAAGACCCGGGGCGCCTCGCCGCGCGCGAGGGCCGAGCGGAAGAACGAGGCGACCCCCGCGTACGGGGTGTCGCGGGGCATCCCCGGCCCGTACACGTTGTGGTAGCGCAGCGACACCGCACGGCCGCCGGTGGCCCGCGCCCAGGCGGCCGTCAGATGCTCCTGGGCCAGTTTGGTCGCGGCGTACACATTGCGCGGGTCCGCGGGCGCGTCCTCACCGACCAGGCCCGGCGCCAGCTCCGCGCCGCAGCGCGGGCACAGCGGCTCGAAGCGCCCGGCCGCCAGCTCCTCGTACGGCCGGGGCCCGGGGCGTACGGGGCCGTGGCGCGGGCACTCGTAGTGCCCCTCCCCGTACACCACCATCGACCCGGCGAGCACCAGGTCCCGCGGGCCCCCCTCGGCCATCACGGCGAGCAGCACCGCCGTGCCGAGGTCGTTGCACGCCACGTAGTCGGGCGCGTCGGAGAAGTCCGTGCCGAGGCCGACCATCGCGGCCTGGTGGCAGACGGCGTCCACGCCGCGCAGCGCCCTGGTGACCGCCTCCCGGTCGCGGACGTCGTCGCCGGGCCGGACCGCGCGGTCCAGGACGACTGGTTCATGGCCCCGGGCGGAGAGGGCCGAGACGATCTGCGAGCCGATGAAGCCCGCGCCTCCCGTGACAAGTACACGCATAAGGGCGACGCTACGGAGACGGAGCCGGAGATGCCGCGCTCCACCCCGCACCGTCACCACCTCGTAAGGAGTCCGGCCATGCCCGTTGAGCCGCTGTCGCAGAAGGACATCGAGGACCGCCTGCGCGAACTGCCGGGCTGGTCGGTCCCGGACGGCGAGGAGCGCCTCGCCCGCACCTACCGGCTCGCCTCGCACTTCGCGGCCACCGCGATGGTCATCCATATCGCCCAGATCCAGGACGAGCTGAACCACCACTCGGACCTGACGCTCGGCTACAACACGGTGGCGCTCACCGTGAACAGCCACGACGCGGGCGGCCGGGTGACCGAGAAGGACTTCGAGCTCGCCCACCGCGTCGAGGCGATCGCCTCCGGCCACGGCGCGGGCTGACCTCCCGGGGCTCACGGCCCCGGGAGGCGCCGGGGTCAGGCGTCGAGCGCCGCCACGTCGACAGCGGCCAGGCGCTCCAGGTCGGCGAGGATGTTGATCTCGACGATGCGGTCGTCCCGGACGGTGAAGCCGAGCACCGCCATCGTCCGGCCCTCCGGGGCGTTGACCACCCCCATGGCGCCGTTGACCAGCGCCGGACGGGCGAACTGGGCGTACTGGGCGAAGGACAGCGCGTTCTGGACCACGGCGTGGGCGCCGAGCACCGTCTTGGACGGGGTGAGCGAGCCCGGCCCGTAGTCGGCCCGGAGCACGATGTCCGGGTCGAGCGTGGCGAGCAGGCCCTCGAAGTCGCCGCCGCGCGCCGCCGCGAGGAACGCGTCGACGACCTTGCGCTGCCGGTTCAGGTCCGGGTCGGGGACGGCCCGGCCCTGCACCCGGCGGCGGGCCCGGCTGGCCAGCTGCCGGGTGGCCGCCGGGGCGCGGTCCACGATCGGCGCGATCTCCTCGAACGGCACGCCGAACATGTCGTGCAGTACGAACGCCAGCCGCTCGGCCGGGGCCAGGGTGTCGAGGACGACGAGCAGGGCGAGCCCGACCGAGTCGGTCAGCAGCGCCTCGTGCTCGGGGTCCACCCGGTCCGGGCGGTCCACGATCGGGTCGGGCACATGGACGTCGAGCGGATCCTCCCGCCGGGCCTGGCGCGAGCGCAGCATGTCGAGGCAGACCCGCGAGACGACCGTGGTCAGCCAGCCGCTCAGGTTCTCCACACCCTCGCTGGAGCTGGCCGCCCGCAACCAGGCCTCCTGGACGGCGTCCTCCGCCTCGCTCAGTGAGCCGAGCATCCGGTAGGCGACCGCCCGCAGGCGCGGGCGGTTCTCCTCGAAACGCTCCGCCAGGGATTCGTTCTCGTCCATCGGTTCAGCTTCCTTCGTTGCGGCGTGTCGTCAATGCGGTGACAGACGAAAACCTAGTCCGAAGGAATGGCGGCTACCCGACGGCAGGCCCCGATTGCGGTAATCGGACGCTCACGGAGGGCGTGGTGTTGGTCACGGCAAGTTTCGGCCACTTGGCCTGAGATCAACAGTTGAGGCGGGTGGTGAGGCGCTGGAGGGGTACTGGAGGCGTGCTCGACGCCGGGCTCAGCCCTGCCAGTCGCCGGCCGCCGCCGCGTCCCGCGCGAAGTCCGCGAACGCCCTGGGCTCACGGCCCAGGACGCGCTTGACGCCGTCCGTGGTCGAGGAGTTGTGCCCGTCGAGCAGCGTCGTGAACAGCTCCGCGAGCCACCGCGCCTCCCCCTCGTCGAGACCGTACTGCACCAGCAGTTCCGCGTACTGCGCCCCGGACATCGGCACATACCGCACCGCCCGGCCGGTCGCGGCCGACAGTTCCGCCGCGACCTCGGCGAGGGTCAGCAGCTGAGGACCCGTCAACTCATGAACAAGCCCCGCGTGCCCGTCCTCGGTGAGGGCCTTGACGACGACGTCGGCGATGTCGTCGGCGTCCACCCACGGCTCGGCCGTCTCGCCCGCCGGGAACGGGATCTCGCCCGCGAGCACGCCCTCCGTCATCGCGCCCTCGCTGAAGTTCTGGGCGAAGAAGGCGCCGCGTACGACCGTGAGGTCCGCGCACGACTCGCGCAGCGCGTCCTCGGCCAGCACCGCCGCCGGTTCGCCGCGCCCGGAGAGCAGCACCAGGCGCCGCACACCGTGCTGGACGGCGAGTCCGCCGAAGGTCCGCATCGCCTCGACCGCGCCGGGCGCCGCGAGGTCCGGGAAGTACGTCACATAGGCGGCGTCCGCACCCGCGAGCGCGGGTCCCCACGTCGACTCGTCCGCCCAGTCGAAGCGCACCTCGCCGCTGCGCGAGCCGGAGCGGACCGGCACGCCGAGCGCGGTGAGCCGCTCGACGACCCGGTGCCCGGTCTTGCCGGTGCCGCTGGTCACCAGCACGGTCCCCGGGGTGTTCGGCGTGGTGGACGTGGTGAGCGTGTTCTGAGTCGTGCTGGTCGTGTTCTGAGTCGTGTTCAGCTCTGTGTTCGTCATGCGTCCAGCCTCGTGGGCGCGGTCCCGACTCTCCATGCTTCAGGGGCTCATGCGCATACGTCTGCGTCTACGGGCCCGCCCACCGCTGCGACGGGGCTCCGATTAGGCTCGCGGCCATGGACGCACTCGCCGGACTGCTGGACGGTCCCCGCGCCCGAGGGGCGTTTCTGCTGCGGATGGTGATGGAGCCGCCGTGGTCCGTACGGATCGAGGACCGGGCGCCCATCTGCCTGATGTCGACGACGCGGGGCGAGGCGTGGATCGTCCCGGACTCCGGGCGGCCGGTCCTGGCCCGGCCCGGTGACATCGTCGTCGCGCGCGGCCCCGACCCGTACACCGTCGCCCACGCGCCGGACGCCGAGCCGTCCGCCAGGATCGGCCCGGGCGGGGTGTGCACCACGCTGCGCGGCGAGCCGCTGGCGCAGTCGATGGAGCTGGGCGTACGGACCTGGGGCAACGCCGCCGACGGCTCGGCCACCATGCTCGTCGGCACGTATCTGATGGCGGGTGAGATCAGCGGGCGGCTGCTCGACGCGCTGCCGCCGCTGCTCGTGCTCACGGCCGAGGAGTGGAACTGCTCGGTGATGCCGCTGCTCGACGAGGAGATCTCCAGGGACGAGCCCGGCCAGAGCGTCGTCCTGGACCGGCTGCTCGACCTGCTCCTGATCGCGGTGCTGCGGGCCTGGTTCAACCGGCCGGGCGCCGACGCGCCCGCCTGGTACCGGGCGATGGGCGACCCGGTGGTGGGGCCCGCGCTGCGGCTGCTCCAGGACGAGCCCGCACACCCGTGGACGGTCGCCGCGCTCGCCGCGAAGTGCGGGGTCTCGCGGGCCGGTCTGGCCCGGCGGTTCGGGGAGCTGGTGGGGGAGCCGCCGATGGCGTACCTCACGGGCTGGCGGCTGGCGCTCGCGGCGGACCTGCTGCGCGAGAGCGACGCGACGGTCGAGGCGATCGCCAGACAGGTGGGATACGGGGGCGCGTTCGCGCTGAGCGCCGCGTTCAAGCGGGTGCGCGGCGTCAGCCCGCAGGAGCACCGGACGAATTGCCGAACCGGCAAAGGGATTCCCGACTCCGGGGCGGCCGGGGGCAGGGTGGAGCCATGAGCGACTCGCGCGGCCACGACGGCCAGGACAGCCAGCACGACGGCCACCGGGGTCACACCCACGGCCACAGCCACGGCCATGCCCACGGCGACGGCTGGACCGACTTCGACTGGGAGGCCCTGCTCCCGCTCCTGGTGGGCGAGGCCGAACTGTTCTCGGGGGCGTACCGGGAGGCCGCGGCCTGGATCGGCGCGCAGCGGCCCGGCGCGCAGGTGCGCCGGATCCTCGACATCGGCAGCGGCCCGGGCGTCGTGACCTGTCTGCTCGCGCAGGTCTTCCCGCAGGCGGAGGTCGTCGCCGTGGACGGCAACCGGGCGCTCCTCGGCCACGCGCTGGCCCGCGCGGAGCACCTGGGCCTGGCGGACCGCGTCCGTACGATCGAGGCGGAACTCCCCGACGACTTCGGCGTGTTGGGTGAAGCCGACCTGGTCTGGGCGGGCAACTCGCTGCACCACCTGGGCGACCAGCGGGCCGCGCTCGCGGGCTTCGCGGGCCTGCTGCGGCCGGGTGGCACGGTGGCCCTCGCGGAAGGCGGGCTGCCCACGCGCCACTTGCCCCGCGACATCGGCATGGGACAGCCGGGTCTGGAGGCCAGGATCGACGTGCTGGTGGACGAGCGGTTCGCGCGGATGCGGGCGGAGCTGCCGGACGCCAAGGAGGAGACCGAGGACTGGGCGGCGCTGCTCACGTCCGTGGGGCTGACCTCACCGGCCACCCGCAGCTTCCTCGTCGACTTCCCGGCGCCGCTGGACCCGGCCGTACGGGAGCAGGTGGTGACCGCGTTCACCCGGCACTCGGAGACGGTGGGGGAGCAGCTGTCGACGGAGGACGCGGCGGTGCTGCGGCGCCTGGTCGACCCGGCCGACGAGGCCGGCCTGGCACGGCGCCCGGACGCGTTCCTCCTCGCGGCGAGGTCGGTCCACACGGCCCGGCGCGCGGGCTGACAGCGGCGCTGACCGGCTCCCGCGATGAGTTCCGGCGCCGGAGGCGGTCCTACTCGTACGGACCGGAGCGTGTGCGACCGGAGAGCGTGCGAACGGACCGGGAGCCGGGCATGGACAAGGAATTCACCGCCGTCTTGCGCAAGAGTCCGGGGAGCGGCGGCTGGACGTACGTGGTGTGGCCCGAGTCGGTCGAGTTCTTCGGCACCCGGGGCCTGGTCAAGGTGCGCGGCACCGTCGACGGCCGGCCGTTCCGCAGCTCGTTCATGGCGCTGGGCGACGGGACGCACAAGCTGCCCGTCAAGGCGGATCTGCGCGAGGCCATCGGCAAGGAGGAGGGGGACACGGTCACCGTCCGGCTGGAGGAGCGCCTGACGGACCGACGCGCCGGCGGGACTCCGTACGACGCGATGGCCGCCGCCAGGACAGCGGAACTGTCCGGGCGGCGGGCAACGTCACGGCCTCGGCCTGGTCCCGGCCTCAGAAGTCGAAGTCGTCCGGGTCCGGGCCCAGGCGCTTGGCCTCGTCGAGGGCGGCGATCGCCGTGATGTCCTCGGTGTCGAGCTCGAAGCCGAACACGTCGAAGTTCTCGGCGATGCGCGAGGGCGTCACCGACTTCGGGATGGCGATGGTGCCGAGCTGGAGGTGCCAGCGCAGCACGATCTGCGCCGGGGTCTTCGCGTACTTCTGCGCGATCGCGACGATCGTGGGGACTTCGAGCAGTCCCTTGCCCTGGCCCAGCGGCGACCAGGCCTCGGTCGCGATGCCGTGCTCGGCGTGGAAGGCGCGCAGGTCGGCCTGGGCGAGCTGCGGGTGGAGCTCGACCTGGTTGACCGCCGGGACCACGCCCGACTCGTCGATGATCCGGCGCAGCTGCGGCTCCTTGAAGTTGGAGACGCCGACCGCCTTGGCGCGGCCGCTCTTGGCGATCTCGCCGAACGCGTTCCAGATCGTCACGTAGTCGTCGCGCATCGCGCGCGGCCAGTGGATCAGATACAGGTCGACGTAGTCGAGGCCCAGCTTCGACAGGGAGGCGTCGAACTCGCGCAGGACGCCGTCGCGCGTCCACGTCTCGCTCGCGTCGTTCCACAGCTTCGTGGTGACGAAGAGCTCCTCGCGGGCCACTCCGGACGCCGCGATCGCCTTGCCGGTGCCCACTTCGTTCTCGTAGATCGCGGCCGTGTCGATCGACCGGTACCCGGTCTCGATCGCGGTCGTGACCGCCTGCGCGGCCTCGTGGTCCGGCACCTGCCAGACACCGTAACCGAGCTGCGGCATCTCGACGCCGTTGTTGAGGGTGATGGAGGGGACCTTGCTCACGAGCGGTCGATCCTTACGTCGTCGGTTTCGTACTCGAAGCGTCAACGATCGGGCGGACGGAACCATTCCCAGGGAACGCCGCGAGGCGATCGTGGCCAGATCTCTGTGCTACAGATCCGACCTTCTCGGTTCAGACCATTGACCGCGCTCCATCAAGACGCAACTCTATGGCACATAACTGAACGCGGTACATCATTGTGAACGCCGTGTCCGGTCCTGTCCCCGCATATGCCGTACAGGGGTTCACTTCTGAGCCCCACCCCCCCCATGAAGACAGGAAAGGCAGGTACACCCCCATGAACGACGGCAAAGAAACATCGGAGGAAACACCGGTCTGGGTGACTCCGGACTATGTGGTCGTCGAGACCGCGCTGGAAGTCACCGCCTACGCCCTCACCGACCGGTAGACCCACCGCCATGCTGCTGCAGGTGCTGGGCACCGCGGCGGGCGGCGGACTGCCCCAGTGGAACTGCGCGTGCCCCGGCTGTGCCGGGGCACGCGCCCACCCGCACCGGCGCCGCCGCCACGCGTCACTGGCCGTACGGGTGGCCGACCACCGCTGGTACGTCGTCAACGCGGGCCCCGACCTCACCGACCAGATCGAGGCCGCTCCCGCCCTCCACCCCGGCCCGGCCCTCCGGGAGACCCCCGTCGCCGGTGTCGTCCTCACGGACGCCGAACTCGACCACACCCTCGGCATCGCCCGGCTCCGCGAGGCCCGTGCCGCAGTCGAGGTGTGGGCGACCCCGCCCGTACGGCACGCACTGCTGGACGGACTGCGCCTCGGCGACGTCCTCGGGCCGTACACCCCGCTGGAATGGCGGGAGTTGGGGCCACAGCCCCGCCTCCTCGGCGGTGCCGTCGAGATCAGCGCGCTGCCCGTCTCGGCCAAACGACCGCGTTACGCGACCGGACTCGCCCCGCTGCCGGGTTCGCCCGGCGACGAGGCCCCCGACGACCTCTCGTGGGTCGTCGCCCTGTACCTTCACGAACCCGCCACCGGGGCCCGCGTGGTGTACGCCCCCGCTCTCGCCGCCTGGCCCGACGCCCTGCAGAAGGCCGTCGAGGACGCCGACTGCGTCCTGGCCGACGGCACGTTCTGGGACGACGACGAACCCGTACGCACGGGAATCTCGTCCCGCACCGCCACCTCCATGGGCCACTTGCCGATCGACGGGCCCGACGGCACCGCCCCCCGGCTCGCCGGGGTGCGCGGCCGGTGCCTCTACACCCACCTCAACAACACCAACCCCCTCACGGACCCCGGCGCGGCCGAGCACGCCCGGCTCGCCGCGCTGGGGCTCGAAGTCGCCGCCGAGCGGATGGTGATCGAGATATGAGTTCCCCCGTAAACCCTGTCGATGTCACTCAACCGCCCTGGAGCGCAAGCGAGTTGGAGTCCCGGCTCCGCGCCGTCACCGATGCGCGCTACCACGACCGGCACCCCTTCAACGTACGGATGCACCAGGGCGAGCTGCGCCCCGACGAGCTGCGGCGGTGGATCGTCAACCGCTTCCACTACCAGCGGCACATCCCCGTCAAGGACGCCCACATCCTCGCCAAGTTCGACACACCCGCTCTGCGGCGGACGTGGCTGCGGCGCGTCCAGGACCACGACGGGGCGCGGGACGGCGAGGGCGGGATCGAGCGCTGGCTGCGGCTGGGGGAGGCCGCCGGGATCGGCCGGGAACGGCTCACCTCGGGCGCCGAAGTGCTTCCGGGCGCACGCCTCGCGGTCGACGGATACGTCGACTTCTGCCGGTTGCGGCCGCTGCTCGACGCCGTCGCCGCCTCGCTCACCGAACTCTCCGCGCCGGGGCTGATGCGCACCCGCATCGAGGCGTTCGAGCAGCACTATCCGTGGATCGAGGCCGACGGGCTCACGTACTTCCGTACCCGGATCGAGCAGGGCGGCCGCGACGGCGGCGAGGCGCTCGCCCTCGTCAAGGCCTGGGCGCGCACCCGCGAGCAGCAGGAACGGGCCGTCGCCGCGCTCGCCTTCAAGTGCGACGTCCTGTGGTCGCTGCTCGACGCGGTGGAAGGCGGCGGAGCTCGGGAGTCCCGGGAAGCGGGCGCGCCCGGGGGTGCGCCATGAGTCGCACCGGCACCTGGCGGCCGGTGCTCTCCCGGTCCGTGCTGCTGCGCCACGACCGGGTGCGCGGCGCGGATCTGCTCGTGCTGCCCGAGCGCGTCGTCGTACTGCGCGGCCCCGCCGGGCACATCGTGCGGCTGTGCGACGGCCGCCATGACGTGCAGGGCATCGTCGACGAGCTCGGCGCGCGCTTCCCGGGTGCGCCCGTGGCCGACGAAGTCCCGGTGTTCCTCGGCAAGTTACGGGACGAGGGGTGGCTGAGATGACCGTGGACCCGCCCTGGGCGCTGCTCGCCGAGCTCACCCACGGCTGCCCGCTGCGCTGTGCGTACTGCTCGAACCCGGTGGAGCTGGTGCGCCGTACCCGCGAGCTCGACACCGATGGCTGGCGCCAAGTCATGGCCCAGGCAGGTGAGTTGGGCGTCGTCCACACCCATCTGTCCGGCGGCGAGCCGCTGCTGCGCCGCGACCTGCCCGAGATCGTCGCCGCCGCCGACGCGGCCGGGATCTACACCCAGCTCGTCACCAGCGGGATCGGTCTGGACGCGGAGCGCCTGGCCGCTCTCGTGCACGCAGGGCTGCGGGCCGTCCAACTGTCGGTGCAGCACGCCGACGCGCGGGCGTCCGAACGCCTCGCGGGCCGCCGCTCCTTCGCCGCCAAGGAGCGGGCCGCCGCCCTGGTGCGGGAGGCGGGGCTGCCGCTGGGGCTCAACGTGGTGCTGCACCGCGACAACCTGGACGCCCTTGACGCCCTCGTCGAGCTGGGGCTCGCCTGGGGCGTCGACCGCATCGAGCTGGCCAACGCCCAGTTCTACGGGTGGGCCCTGCTCAACCGCGACCACCTCCTGCCCGAGCGCGACCAGTTGGAGCGCGCGCGGGTGGCGGTGGACCGCTGGAGGGAGCGGCTCGCCGGGCGCGTCGAGCTCGTCTGGGTCGTCCCCGACTACTTCGACGGCGCCGCGAAAGCCTGTATGGGCGGCTGGGGCGCGGTCTCGCTCACCGTGGCGCCCGACGGCACCGTGCTGCCCTGCCCGGCCGCCGCATCGCTGCCCGGCCTCGACCCGCCCAATGTCCGGGACCGGCCGCTGGAGTGGATCTGGCGTGAGTCCCCGGCGTTCAACGCCTATCGGGGCACCGCCTGGATGCCCGACCCCTGCCGCGGCTGCGAGCTGCGCACCACCGACTTCGGCGGCTGCCGTTGCCAGGCGTACGCGCTGACCGGTGACCCGGCCCGCACCGACCCGGCCTGCCACCGCGCCCCCGACCATCACCTCGTCCAGGAGTTCACGGCCCGCCGCACCCCCGCGGCGACACCGGCGCCCCTGCCCGTACCCCGTTCGTTCCGGTCCTCCCCCCCCGACGTCCCCATGAGGTGACCATGACGAGAATCCGCGCCCCCCACCGCGCCCCCCACCGCGCCCCCCACCCCCCTTCCCGCGCCCCCCGCCGTGACTCCCGCCGGGCTCCCCGCCTGCTCACGGCCGTCCTGGCCGCCGCGCTCACGGCGGGCGGGATCGGGGCCACCGCCACCGGGCCCGCCACGGCCGCTCAGCACCGGCCGGTCCAGCGGTCCGATGTCCGGGCCACGGACTGGTCGGTCGCCCTGACCAAGTCGACGATGGCCCGCTTCACCCCGTCGTCGATCGGCGGCTGGTCGTACCCGGTCGGGCTCTACCTCTTCGGCCAGTACCAGGTCTACCAGCGCACCCACGATCCCAAGCTGCTCACGTACATCAAGAGTTACGTCGACCGGTTCGTGGACAGCTCGGGCAGGATCGGGCAGAGCTTCAACAACCTCGACAGCATCCAGGCGGGCCGGCTGCTCGTGATCCTCCACCACGAGACCGGGCAGGACCGCTACCGGATCGCCGCCCAGAAGATCCGCGACCGGCTGAACACCTACCCGCGCACCGCCGACGGCGGCTTCTGGCACGCCGACAGCAGCAGCCGCGCCCATCAGCTGTGGGCGGACGGGGTGTACATGGTCAATCCGTTCCTGGTCGAGTACGGCAAGGAGTTCGGCGACTCCACGTATGCCAACGACGAGGCGGCCAGACAACTCGCCGTCCATGGCAGCCACTTGCAGGTTTCCAGCGGCCTGCTGAGGCACGCGTACGACGAGTCGCGCACCGCGGGCTGGGCCGACAAGTCCACCGGGCTCGCCCCCGAGCACTGGTGCCGCGCCATCGGCTGGTACTCGATGGCGATCGTCGCCGTCCTGGACGCGATACCCGCCGGACACCCCCGGCGCGCCGAGCTCCTCACGTATCTGCGGGACCTGGCAGGCGGTCTTGAGCGCTACCAGGACCCGAAGACCGGCCGCTGGTTCCAGGTCGTCGACAAGGGGGCCAGGTCCGACAACTGGACCGAGACGTCCTGCTCCAGCATGTTCACCTACGCGCTGGACCGCGCGGTCCGCCAGGGCTACATCGACCCGCGCTACGAGATGGTCGCCCAGCGCGGCTACCGGGGCGTCCTCGCCAAGATCTCGCTCGGCGCGGACGGCCGGACCGACCTCACCGACATCTCCATCGGCACCAACGTCGGCGACTACGCCTACTACACCGCACGCACCCGGGCCACCAACGACCTCCACGGCCTCGGCGCCTTCCTGGTCATGAACGAGCAACTGGAGGAGGACAGGTGAAGAGATGCTCCGCGCTGCTCGGCCTCGTCGTGGCCGCGTTGCTCGCGCTCGTCCAGCCCACCGCCCTCGCAGCCCCGACGGCCTCGCGCCCCCAACCAACCGCGGCGGTTGCCGAGTTCGACGTCAGGAACTTCGGCGCCAAGGGTGACGGGTCCGCCAATGACAGCCCGGCCGTCGACAGGGCGATCACGGCGGCCAACGCGGCCGGCGGCGGCACTGTGCGGTTCCCGTCCGGCACGTACAGGTCGCAGAACACGATCCATCTGAAGTCCGATGTCACCCTGCAGCTCGACTCCGGGGCGACGCTCAAGGGGTCGGGCGCGGGCAAGTACGACGCGCCCGAGTCCAATCCGTACGACAGGTACCAGGACTACGGCCACAGCCACTTCCACAACGCCATGATCTACGGCGACCGGCTCGCCAACATCGGCTTCACCGGCGCCGGGGTCATCGACGGTGGCGGCAACCTCATCACCGGCAACCCCAAGTCCGGCCAGGCCGACAAGATCATCTCGTTGACGAGGTGCGACGGGCTGACCCTGGGCGGCGGGATCACCCTACGGCGCGGCGGCCACTTCGCCGCCCTGATCAACGGCTGCTCGCACGTCACCTCGGACCGGCTGCACATCGACACGGCGAGCGACCGCGACGGCTGGAACATCATCAGCACCACCCATGTGGCGATCACCCGCGCCGACATCGCCGCCAACGACGACGCCCTGGTCTTCAAGAGCGACTACGCCCTCGGCGCCAAGCTGCCCAACGGCCATGTCACCGTCCAGGGCGGCAAGTTGTCCGCGAGGTGCTGCAACGCGCTGATGTTCGGCTCGGAGACCTGCGGCGACTTCACCGACTACCAGTTCCAGGCGATCACCATCAACGGCGCGAACAAGTCGGGCCTCGGCATGGTGACGATGGACGGCGCCGACATCAGCGACGTCCACTACCGCGACATCACCATGACCAACGTGCACTCGCCGATCATGCTGAAGACCGGCACCCGCAAACGCTGCGGCGACAACCCCGGCGTGGGGCACATCGCCAACGTCACGTACGACAACATCACGGCGACCGGCAGCAGCCCCTCCTTCAGTCCGACCCTGTGGGGCGAGTCAGGCGCGAACCACATCAACGGTGTGACGTTCACCCACGTCGACCTCACCGTGCCCGGCGGCAGCGCCGCCATGTCGACCGGCGTACCGAGCGACACCGCCACGGACTACAACCCGGACAGCATCGGCATCCGCCCCGCCTACGGCTGGTATCTGCACAACGCCGACAACGTCTCCTTCACCGACAGCTCGGTGCGGTTCACCGCCAATGACGGGCGCCCCGCTGTCATCGCCAACGGCGGCGGCCCGGTGAGGTTCACCCGGTTCACCGCACAGCGCGGCAGCGGCAGCCCGCACGACCTGGGCTTCCAGAGCGTCGGCGGCTACTGCGTCGCCGACAGCGCGAACACCTCCGGCGGCGCCCTGCGGACCGCCGACTCCGGCTCCACCCCCTCGTGCACACCCACCGCGCCCCGCGACGAGGCGACCCACCTCGACAACCCGCGCCAGGACTTCCTGCGCGCCTCGACCTCCGGGCTCTTCCTGCACTGGGGCGAGCGGACCGCGCCCGCGCACACCAGCTGCTCGGCCTGGGAGTCGGACGTCACCAGCGGCGGCTGGACCCCGGACTACTGGGTGAGGGAGGCGCAGAAGCTGCACGCGCAGTATCTGGTCCTCGCCACCTTCCACAGCCGTCTCGGCTACGCCCGCCCCTGGCCGTCGAAGATCCCCGGCAGCTGCTCGACCAAGCGGGACTTCCTGGGCGAGCTGATCGCGGCGGCCAAGGCCGAGGGCCTGAAGACCATCCTCTATATGACCGACGACCCCCAGTGGCACAACGAGGGCGGCCATGAGTGGCTGGACTCCGCCGCCTACTCCTCGTACAAGGGCAGCTCTGTCGACCTGACCACCCGCGACGGGTTCGGGCAGTTCGGCTACGACAACTTCTTCGAGGTCATGGACCGCTACCCCGACCTCGGCGGCTTCTGGATCGACAACGACAACGCCTACTGGGAGAGCCACCAGTTGTATGCCCAGATCCAGCAGAAACGCCCCTCCTTCACACTCAGCAACAACAACGAAGACACACCGATCATGGATATGATCAGCAATGAGCAGAAGACCGGGATGAGTCCCGCCTACGACTATCCGCAGGCGGTCTACACGGCGCAGCCGCGGCTCACCGAGGCCGACTTCAAACTGCCGTCCACCGGCGCCTGGTGGTACGACGGATCGAATCCGAGTGTCGACAAGAAGCTCACCCTGGGACGACTCGTCACCAACGCCGGGTCGTCGGTGAAAGCCCTCATGGCGGAAACGGCCCAGGTGAACGGGAAGTTCCCGTCCAACCAGGCCTCCTTCAACGACTTCGCCAACGGCTATCTGAGCCCCGTCTGGGAGTCGCTGCACGGAGTCGAGGGCGGCGGCTATCTGTACGGCGGGCTCAAGCCCGGGTTCTGGAACGACGGCGCCCACGGCGTCACCACCATCAGCAAGACCGACCCCGACCGGCAGTACGTCCACGTCATCACCCCGCCGAGCACCTCGACCCTCAAGCTGCGCGACAACGGCTACCGGGTGACCGGGGTGACCAACCTCCGCACCGGCGCGGCGATCCCGTACAGCCAGTCCGGCGGCACGCTCACCCTCAGTGGCCTGGGCGGCTGGGACCCGTACGACACCGTCTTCAAGGTCACCACGGCCGGGCGCACCGGGATCATCCCGGCCGGTAGCTACACCCTGACCGCCAGTGCCTCGGCAAGCGGTCACGGGGCGGCGGCCGCGGCCGACGGCAGCCATCTGACGTACTGGGACAGCGACAAGACCCTCCCGGTGCGGCTCGACTACGACCTCGGCTCGGCCAAGAAGGTCCAGTACCTGGGCATCAACCAGCGTGAGGACTCGGTGAGTTACGCGCGCTCCGACACCGAGCAGTCGGCGCGCGTCAAGGGATACAAGGTGTACGTCAGCGCGGACGGGAGCAACTGGGGGAGCCCGGTGAAGTCCGGCACGCTGCCCAGTGCGCGGGGCGTCGCGGTCATCGGCATCCCGGCGGCCACGACCCGCCACGTCCGCCTCGAAGTGACCAGCACCTACGCCGCCTCCTCCGACACCACCCGCTACAAGCGCCTGCGCATCGACGAGACCTGGCTGGGCTCGGCGTACGCGGGCTCCGCCCCGGCAGCCACGGCGTCGGTCCCCCCTCCGGCAACGGACTGGCCGTCAGACCGGCGATGGGCCGGTCCGGTTGGTTGTTCGTGCGGCGCACCCCCACCGAGGCCAAGTTCAAGGCGCGGGCCGACGCGATGGTGAGCGGCGGCCCCAAGGACCACGGGTTCCTGTACGTCAGCCTCGACGACTTCTACCAGAAGTGCGACTCGGGTTCTACGTCACGCCCGGCGGACGGCTACAGCGCGACCCCGCGTCCCGGTGAGACCTGGCTGATCAGGGTCGGGCCCACGTCCGTCAACACGGCGAACCCGGGCCGCACCGGCCGGGGATGATCCCGGGCACTCCCACCGCAAGTGTCCCAACAGGCTGCCCGCGAACGGAAGTTGGGCCCTCGCAAGGCATTGACAACAGGCGCTTCAGGCACTGCTATGCAGTGTTGGTTAGGAAGCTTTCCTAACTCTCCCTCGGAAGGAACCCCCCATGCACGTTGCCGCTCCCCGACGCCGCGTAGCCGCGGTCGCCGCCGGCCTCAGCTGTCTCGTCCTGCCCCTGGTCGCGTCCGTGCCCAGGGCCGCCGCGTCCGCGTCCGCGTCCCCGCCGCTCGCCGCGGGCGCCATGGCCGCCGCCCCCTACGAGTACCTGGGCTGGGGCAGCCCGCAGAAGCCCACCGACGTCATGGCCGCCACCGGCGTCAAGTGGTTCACCCTCGCGTTCGTCCTCTCCGACGGCGGCTGCAACCCGAAGTGGGACGGGTCGCGGGCGCTCACCGGCGGCTCGGACCAGTCCGCCATCAACGCCATCCGGGGCGCGGGCGGCGACGTCGTCGTCTCCGTCGGCGGCTGGAGCGGCAACAAGCTCGGCGAGAAGTGCTCCAGCGCCTCCGCGCTGGCCGGCGCCTACCAGAAGGTGATCAACGCGTACCACCTGAAGGCGCTGGACATCGACATCGAGGACACCGAGTTCTCCAACGGGACCGTGCGCAAGCGGGTCGTCGACGCGCTGAAGATCGTCAAGACGGACAACCCTGGGATCGTCACCTACGTGACCATGGGCACCACGCCGGGCGGGCCGGACGCCAACGGCAAGGACCTCATCAAGAAGGGCGCCGCGGCCGGGCTCGCCAACGACGGCTGGGTGATCATGCCGTTCGACTTCGGCGGCCACAGCGGCTCCATGGGCTCGGCGACCGTGAGCGCCCTCGAAGGGCTGAAGGCCGCGGTGAAGAGCGCGTACGGCTACGGCGACGACACCGCGTACCGGCACATCGGTGTGTCCTCCATGAACGGCAAGACCGACGAGGCCGGCGAGACCGTCACCACCGGCGACTTCCGGACCATCCTCGGCTACGCCAAGCAGCACCACATCGCGCGGTACTCCTTCTGGTCGGTCAACCGGGACCGCCAGTGCGGCTCGGGCGGCGGCGGAGACGCGTGCAGCGGGATATCCCAGGCGCCCTACGCCTTTACCAAGATCGTCGTCCAGTACACCGGCTGAGGGAGTGACGATGACACAGCAGCAGTCCATACGGCGCCGCGGCTCCGCGGCCGGTGCCCTCGCGGCCGTCGTGGGCCTCCTGGCCATCGCGCTCGCCACCACCCAGCCGGCCGCCGCGGCGAACACGGAGGCCGGTCCGGCCGTCCCGTTCGGCAGCCACCAAGTCCCTTATGTCACAGGCACGTTGAAGTCGAGCGGCTCACAGTCGGTGGTCGACCAGCAGGTCGTCACCACGTACAAGGCGTGGAAGGCCGCGTTCGTGAAGCACAACTGCGGCAACGGCTGGTACGAGGTGATCTCGCCGGACGCCGACCATCCCTATGTGGCCGAGGGGCAGGGATACGGCATGGTCGTCACCGCCCTCATGGCGGGGGCGGACGCCGACGCCAAGAAGATCTTCGACGGGCTGGTCAAGTACACCCTGGCCCACCCCTCGGTGAACAACTCCGCTCTGCTCGCCGCCGAGCAGGACTCCTCCTGCAAGAGCGTCGACGGCTCCGACTCGGCCACCGACGGCGATCTCGACGTGGCGTACGGACTGCTGCTCGCCGACAAGCAGTGGGGGAGCGCCGGCACGTACAACTACAAGGACCTTGCGGTGAAGCACATCGCCGCCATCAAGAAGAGCGAGGTCAACGCCACCACCCACCTCATGCTGCTCGGTGACTGGTCCGGGTCCGGCGAGTCCCACCACTGGATCACCCGTTCCTCGGACTGGCTGATCGACCACTTCCGGGCGTTCCGGACTGCCACCGGCGACAGCGCCTGGGACACGATCCGTACCGCGCACCAGAGCCTGATCACCTCGCAGCAGTCCAAGTACGCCGCCGCCACAGGGCTGCTCGCCGACTTCGTCGTCAACACCAACGGCACGCCCAAGCCCGCCCCGGGCAAGGTGCTCGAAGGCTCCCACGACGGCGACTTCAGCTGGAACGCCTGCCGCGACCCGTGGCGGATCGCCACGGACGCGGTGACCAGCGGGGACGCCGCCTCGCTCGCCTCCGCGCGCAAGCTCAACGGCTGGATCAAGTCCAAGGCCGGCGGCGACCCGAACAAGATCGTCACGGGCTACCACCTCAACGGCTCCGCCATCGAGAGCGGCAGGGACATGGCGTTCACCGCTTCCTTCGCCGTCGCGGCGCTCACCGACCCCGGCTCGCAGGCCTGGCTCGACGCGCTCTGGGGCAAGCTCGCCGCCACTCCGGTGGACCCGAAGCTCTACTACGGCGCCAGCGTCCAGCTCCAGTCCATGATCGTCGCATCCGGCAACTACTGGGTGCCGTAACGATGTCGAAGGAGGATCAGATGCGTCTCGCACAACCCCCACGACCTGCGAGAAGCCTGGCGAGTAAGACGGCCGCGAGCGCCGTGCTGCTGCTCTGCGCGGGTCTGGTGCAGGCGGTGCCACAGTCCGCGTCCGCCGCTCCCACGCGCTACGAGGCGGAGAAGGGCGCCTACTCGGCGGGCTCCACCATCGACACCAACCACGCCGGCTATTCGGGCACCGGGTTCGTCAACTCCGACAACGCGGTGGGCGCCTACGTCGAGTTCACGGTCGACGCGGCCGCCGCGGGCAACGCGACGGTGGGCATCCGCTACTCCAACGGCACCACCGCCAACCGCCCCGCCGACGTCCTGGTCAACGGCGCGGCCGTCTCCAGCGCACGCGCCTTCGACGCCACCACCGACTGGGACACCTGGGCCACGTCCACCCTCACCGCGCCGGTCAAGGCCGGCACTAACAAGATCCGGCTCAGCGCCACCACCGCGACGGGCCTCGCCAACATCGACTACGTCGACTTCGCTGCCTCCGGCGGCGACGGCCAGGCACCCACCGCGCCCGGCGCTCCCAGCTGCTCGGCCATCACCGAGGACTCGCTCACCCTGAGCTGGGGCGCCTCCAGCGACAATGTGGGCGTCGCGATGTACGACGTCTACGAGCACGGCAACAAGATCGGCGAGGTGGCGGGCAACCTCACCTCCGATTCCCTCACGGGCCTGAGCCCCAACACCCCGTACAACCTCACGGTGTTCGCCCGGGACGCGGCCGGAAACGTCTCCCCGGCCAGCGCCGCCGCCGACTGCACCACCCGGCCCAGCACCGACACCAACCCGCCGACCAGGCCCGGCACACTCACCTCGTCCGATGTCACCGCCAACAGCGCGGACCTGAAGTGGGGCGCCTCCACCGACGACAAGGGCGTCACCGCGTACGAGGTGCGCAGCGGCGCCAGCGTCTACCAGACCGTCTCCGGCAAACCGCCCGCCACCAGCACCACCGTGACGGGGCTCGCCTGCAACAGCCCGTACACGCTCACCGTGGTCGCCAAGGACGCGGGCGGCAACACCTCGCCGGCCGGCAACGCGGTCACCTTCACCACCGGCGCCTGCCGGAGCGACGGCGGTGTCCCGTCCTCCGTCAGCACGCTCTCCAGCGGCTGGACTATCCCGTGGGGCACCTTCTGGATGCCGGACGGATCGAGCGCGCTGGTCACCGAGCGGGACAGCTTCAAGGTCTTCAAAATGACCCCGAGCGGCACCAGGACGCAGGTCGGAACCGTACCGAACTCGGTCACCACCAGTGGTGAGGGCGGCCTGATGGGCGTCGCGGTCGACCCGAAGTGGGCGGCCAACCACTATGTGTACTTCATGCACAGCGCCTCCGAGGGCAACCGGGTGGCGCGCATGACGTATGACGGCGGTTCGCTCGGCGGCTACACCGTCCTGCTCCAGGGGATCAAGAAGAGCAAGTACCACAACGGCGGACGGCTCGCCTTCGGCCCGGACGGGTATCTGTACGCCTCGACCGGTGAGGCCCAGACCCCCGACCTCGCCCAGGACAAGAGCTCCCTCAACGGCAAGATCCTGCGTATGGCCACCGACGGCAAGCCGGCCCCCGGCAACCCGTTCGGCACCTACGTCTACAGCTACGGCCACCGCAACCCGCAGGGCCTGGCGTTCGACCGCAACGGGCGGCTGTGGGAGGCCGAGTTCGGCAACAGCTCCAAGGACGAGCTCAACCTCATCAAGCCGGGCGGCAACTACGGCTGGCCGATCTGCGAGGGCTCCTGCTCCACGGCCGGGATGACCAACCCGAAGGCGTCCTGGCCCGTCGCCCAGGCCTCGCCCAGCGGCATCGCCATCGTCCGCAACGTCATCTACATGGCGGCGCTCAAGGGCGAGCGGCTGTGGCGCGTCCCCATCAACGGCGACACCGAGAGCGTGGGCACGCCGACCGCGTACTACGTCGGCTCCTACGGACGGCTGCGCACCGTCACCAAGGTGCCCGGGGAGGACGCGCTGTGGCTGTCGACCACCAACTGCGACAACAACGGCAACGCGCCCGACGGCTCGGACAAGCTCTTCAAGGTCCTGATCAAGTGACCGGAGCGAGAGGTGAGTTGACCGGCTGACAGGGGAGTGGCGCGCCCTGTACCGCGACGGCTCAGCGGTACAGGGCGTCCACCTCCACCGTGTAGGCCTCCTCGATGGCCCGCCGCTTGAGCTTCAGCGACGGGGTGAGCAGACCGTGCTCCTCGGTGAACTGATGGGCGAGGATCCGGAAGGTACGGATCTGCTCGGCTTGGGAGACCAGGGTGTTGGCGGCGACCACCGCGCGCCGCACCTCGGTCTCCAGGTCGGGGTCGCGTACGAGCTCGGACGCGGTCATCGACGGTTTGTTGCGCATCGCCAGCCAGTGGTCCACGCCCTCCTGGTCGAGGGTGACCAGGGCCGCGATGTACGGGCGGTCGTTGCCGACGACGATGCACTGGGCCACCAGCGGGTGCGCCCGCACCCGTTCCTCCAGGGCCACCGGCGAGACGCTCTTGCCGCCGGAGGTCACCAGGATCTCCTTCTTGCGGCCGGTGATGGTCAGATAGCCGTCCTCGTCGAGGGCGCCGATGTCGCCGGTGGCCAGCCAGCCGTCCTTGAGCACCTTCTCGGTGGCCTTGGGTTCGTTGAGGTAGCCGGAGAAGATCTGGCCGCCGTGCAGCCACACCTCGCCGTCCTCCGCGATGTGCACGGTGGTGCCCGGCACGGGCTGGCCGACCGTGCCGAACCGGGTGCGCTCGGGCGGGTTGGCGGTGGCGGCGGCCGTGGACTCGGTCAGTCCGTACCCCTCGTAGATCGTCACGCCCGCGCCGGCGAAGAACAGCGCCAGGCGGCGGCCCATGCTGGAGCCGCCGGACATGGCGTGCCGCACCCGGCCGCCCATCGCCTCGCGGACCTTGCCGTACACGACCTTCTCGAAGAACTGGTGCTGCATCCGCAGCGCCGTCGACGGTCCCGGCCCCAGACCGAAGGCCTTCTGCTCCATCGCCTCCGCGTACTTCACCGCGATCTCCACGGCCTTGTCGAAGGGGCCGGTCTTCCCGTCCGCCTCGGCGCGCCGGCGGGCCGCGTTGAAGACCTTCTCGAAGATGTACGGGACCGCCAGGATGAAGGTGGGCCGCAGCGACTGCAGATCGGGCAGGAGCGCGGAGGCGGAGAGCGCGGGCTGGTGGCCGAGCTTCACCCGGCCCCGGACCGCGGCGACCTCCACCATCCGGCCGAAGACGTGCGCCAGCGGCAGGAAGAGCAGGGTCGACGCCTCGTCGCCGGGGCGCGAGTGGAACACCGGCTCCCAGCGGGCCACCATGGTGTCCGCCTCGAACATGAAGTTGGCGTGGGTGATCACACAGCCCTTGGGGCGGCCGGTCGTGCCGGAGGTGTAGATGACGGTCGCGGTCGACTCGGGAGTGACCGCGCGCCGGTGGCGGTGCACCACGTCGTCGTCGATCTGCCCGCCCGCCGCGAGGAGCTCGGCCAGCGCCCCCGCGTCGAGCTGCCACAGCCGTTTGAGGTGCGGAAGGCGGTCCACCACCGAGCCGATGGTCATGGCGTGGTCCTCGTGCTCGACCACGCACGCGGTGACCTCGGAGTCGTGCAGCATCCAGAAGACCTGCTCGGCGGAGGAGGTCGGGTAGATGGGCACCGAATGGGCGCCGATGGACCACAGCGCGAAGTCGAAGAGCGTCCACTCGTAGCGGGTGCGGGACATCACGGCGACCCGGTCGCCGAACCGGACACCGTCCGCGATCAGCCCCTTGGCGAGCGCCAGCACCTCGTCGCGAAAGCGTGCCGAGGTCACGTCCTGCCACTGGCCCGCCGCGTCCTTGCGGGCCAGCGCGACCCGGTCGGGATCGTCGAGGGCATGGTCGAACACGACGTCCGCCAGCCCGCCGACGTGAGGCGCCGTCGCCATGGGTGGGACAGTGAACTCGCGCAATACCTTGCTCCTTGTGGCGCTCCGCACAGCGCCGGTGACGGTACCCCACCCGGGGTCCCGACGGGAGGGGCGTCAAGGAATACGGTCAAGTGCGCCAGTGATCGCCATCACCACAGGTCAGCACCGTGGGCGCGGCTGCTCCTGGCCCGCCCGGCCCGCATTCTGACCCTGGAGTCAGATGCGGGCGGTTTTTTCTCCACGGAATCTGTACGACCTGGTCACGCCCGCTCTACGGGGACCGCGTCGTTGGTACGGACCTGGGCGGGTGCGGCCGCCGGCGTCCGTACCAGTGCGAACACGGCGAGCCCGGCCACCACGGCGAGCGCCCCGGCCGCGACCGCGGCTCCGTTCAGACCCGAGGCGAACGCGGTGTGCAGCGCCTCGTCGGGGACCCGGCCGCGCAGCGAACCGGCCGCGCCGCCCGCGAGCGCCCGGGCCTGCGGCGTGCTGTGCAGCGAGTCGGCCATCCGGGAGGTGGCGAGGGTGCCGAACACCGCGATGCTCACCGCGTAGCCGAGCTGGCGCATGGTGTTCATCGCGCCCGTCGCCATGCCACTGCTGCGCTGGGGCACCGAGGCGAGCGCCGCCGACGCGAGCGCCGGGCTGACCAGACCCACGCCGATGCCGGTCACCACGAGACCGGCGACCAGCGTCGTCCAGTCGGAGCCCGCGTCGAGCAGCGACTGGCCGAACAGTCCGGCGGCGATGAGCAACAGCCCGAGGCAGATCAGCAGCCGCTGCGAGACCCCGTGCAGGAACCGGCCGCCCAGCGCCGAGGTCACGAACGACGCGAGCGCCAGCGGCACCAGCGCCAGGCCGCCGGTCACCGGGCTCATGTCCAGGAGCGTCTGGAGCCAGATCGAGGTGTACGGGAGCACCCCGAAGGCGGCCGAGTTCAGGGCGAGCGCCGCCACCAGGACGCCGACGAACGCCGGGCGCCGCAGCAGCGAAAGATCCATCAGCGGCCGTTCCGCGCGGTTCTCCACCACGACGAAGGCCAGCAGCGCGGCCGCCGACACGGCGAAGGAGAGCAGCGTGCGGAAGGCGCCCCAGCCGTCGGTGCCCGCGTTCACCGCCCCGTAGGTGAGGGTTCCGGCGAAGAGCGCGAACAGGGCCGTGCCCGCCCAGTCGGTGCGGCCGGCCGCCGGGCTCTTGGACTCGTGGACCACCCGGACCGTCAGCCATACCGCGGCCGCGCTCACCGGCAGGTTGACGAAGAATATCCAGCGCCAGCCGAACCCCTCGGTGAGCAGCCCGCCCAGGATCGGGCCGAGGGCCGCGGCCGCGCCGTTGACCGCACCCCACACGCCGAGCGCCACCGAGCGGTCGCGGCCCTGGTAGGCGGCGCCGAGCAGCGGCAGCGTGGTCGCGAACATCGCGGCGGCGCCGATCCCCTGGAGCGCGCGCATCGCGATCAGCGTCCCCGCGTCGCCCGCCAGACCGCAGGCGAGCGAGGCGCCCGCGAAGAGCACCGTGCCCGCCGCGTAGAACTTCCGGCGCCCCGCCGCGTCGGCGCCCGCACCCGCGCCGAGCAGCAGCGCGGCCAGCGCCAGCGCGTACACGTCGATCACCCACTGCAGGCTGGAGAGCGAGGCGTCCAGCGAACTCGCCATGTCCGGCAGAGCCACCGTCACGATGGTCACGTCCAGCAGAAGCATGAACGTTCCCAGGCATACGGCGACCAACGGCCCCCACTTGCGCATTGCATTCCTCCGATTTGGTTCGTTCGACGTCCGTTACGATCGGTCCCGGCCGAACCAAAGTTCCACCCAGTTCGTCCATCACGCAGGAATCCGACATCGGAAGGGCTCACGCCGATGGATTCACCCGAGTTCGACGAACTGGACCAGCGGCTCGTGAGCGCGCTCGTCCTGGACGGCCGGGCCCCCTTCAGCCGGATCGCCGCCGTGCTCGGCGTCTCCGACCAGACCGTCGCCCGCCGCTACCGCAGGCTGTACACGGAGGGCGAGCTGCGGGTCGTCGGGGTCCGCGACACCGAACGGCTCGGCCACACCCGCTGGATGCTGCGGCTGCGCTGCACCCCCGACGCGTCCGTCTCCATCGCCACGGCGCTGGCCCGGCGGCCCGACACCGCCTGGATCGGGCTGACCTCGGGCGGCACCGAGGTGGTCTGCACGACCGCGTCGCGCCGGCCCGAGGACCACGAGGCACTGCTGCTCGGCAAGCTGCCGCGCACCCCGAGCATCGTGGAGATCGGCGCCCACCAGCTGCTCCACCGCTTCTTCGGCGGACCGCTCGGCTGGTTCGCCAAGGACTCGGCGCTCACCGCCGAGGAGCGGGCCGCGCTGCTGCCCGAGCCGGTGGAGCCCTCAGCCGGCCCGATCCGGCTCGACGAGGAGGACGAGGCCCTGATGGCCGCGCTCGCGCGCAACGGCCGGGCGGGCTACCCCGAGCTCCAGAAGGCCACCGGACGCTCGGAGTCCGCCGTCAAACGGCGCCTGGACCAGCTGTTGCGCTCCGGAGCCCTCTTCATCGACGTCGAATTCGACACGACCCGGTTCGGCTTCCGCACCAGGGCGCTGCTGTGGATCACGGTGGCGCCCTCGGCGCTGGCCGCCGTGGGCGCGGCCCTCGCCTCCCACGCCGAGGTCGCCTTCGCCGGTGCCACCTCGGGCCCGGCCAACCTCGTCGCGGTCGTCATCTGCCGCGACCCGGCCGGGCTCTACACGTACCTCAGCGAGAAGCTCGGCACGCTGGAAGGCGTCCGGCACGTCGAGACCGCGCCCTTACTGCGACAGGTCAAGCGGCTGACCTACGCGGGCTGAGGCCGCTCGCCAGGATCGCCGCCGCGAGCGCGTCCGCCGCCTCCCGCGCCGAGGGGCGGCGCCTGGCGGGGATCTTCGTGACCCCGCTGCTCGCGGCGCTGCTGCTCGGCGGCAGCGCCGGAGGCGTCTCGGCGGACTCGGTGCTGGAGATCGCCGTCCGGCTCCTGGTCCCGTTCGCCTCCGGGCAGCTGCTGCGGCGCTGGGTGGGAGGTTTTCTCGCCCGGCACAAGA
Organism: Streptomyces sp. NPDC059994; assembly: GCF_042737755.1. Classification (NCBI taxonomy): domain Bacteria; kingdom Bacillati; phylum Actinomycetota; class Actinomycetes; order Kitasatosporales; family Streptomycetaceae; genus Streptomyces; species Streptomyces sp. NPDC059994. The sequence goes on along the minus strand of NZ_JBHWUR010000003.1, from coordinate 34,137 downwards.
AGGTGCTGAGCCTGGTGGACCGGGGCTCGATCCTGCTGGTCGTCTGCACCGCGTTCAGCGCATGATCCGGGGCATCTGGCACCAGGTGAGCCCGGCCCGCCTGGGCGCGCTGCTCGGGGTCGAGGCGGTGCTGCTCGCCGCGATGCTCGCGCTGAGCCGGTACGGGGCGAAGCATCGAGGCGGTGCTGCTCGCCGCGATGCTCGCGCTGAGCCGGTGCGGGGCGAAGCGGCTCGGGTTCGGCCGGGGCGACCGGATCGCGATCCAGTTCGCCGGGTCCAAGAAGAGCCTCGCGGCCTGGCTGCCCATGGCCGGCGTCCTGTTCGGCACCCAGGCGGCGCTTGCGGTGCTGCCGCTGATGCTCTTCCACCAGATGCGGCTGATGGTCTGCGCGGTGATCGCCGGACGGCGGGCGCGCGAACCGCTGGAGGAGGCGGTGCCCGGCTCGCCACACCGCGGCGCCGCACCGCCCGCCGTCCTCACGCGCCGCCGGTGACGAGCACCACCTTGCCCAAGTTGCGCCGCGAGTCGATCAGTTCATGGGCGCGGGCGGCCTCCTCCAGAGGCAGCTCGGCGTGGACGGCGGCGCGCAGCCTGCCGTCGCGGTGCAGCTCCCACAGCTCGTCGCGCCAGGCCGCGTACAGCTCCGGCTTGCCGCGGGCGATCAGCGCCATCTGGAAGGCGATCACGGACTTGCCGCCGACCAGCAGGTCATAGACCTCGACCGTGCCGCCGCCGGAGCTGAACGCGACCAGCCGGCCGCCGGGCGCCAGCGCCTTCACCGCCGGGGCGAGCAGCTCGCCGCCGACGCCGTCGAGGATGACGTCGACCGGCTCGCCCCAGGACTCGTCGCCGTAGAGCACGACCTCGTCGGCGCCCATCTCCCGTACGAAGTCGGCCTTCTCGGCCGAGCCCACGGCAGCGACCACCCGGCTCGCGCCGCCCGCCCGGGCGAGCTGGAGCGCGATCTGCCCGACCGCGCTCGCCGCCGCCGTCACCAGGACCGACTCGCCCGGCCGGGGCCGCCCCGACTCGTAGGCGCCGCGCGCCACCAGACCGCTGCGGACGAGCGCGACCGCCTCGACGGAGGAGGCGTGGTCGGGGATGCGGGAGGTCATGGCCTCGTGGAGGACGGCCAGTTCGGCGTATCCGTACGAGAAGCAGAGCCCCGTCACGCGGTCGCCCGGGGTGAAGGCGGTGACGCCCTCGCCGAGCGCGACCACCGTGCCCGCGACCTCGCCGCCGAGCGGGAACGGCTCACGGCCCTCGCGCACCTTGCGGACGACGGGCAGGGTGACGCCGATGGCGTCGGTGCGGACCAGCAGCTCGCCGGGGCCGGGCGCGGGGGCCTCGACGTCCTCGGTGAACAGGACCTCGGGGCCGCCGTTGACCTCGAAGCGAACTCGGCGCATGGACTCTCCCGGTGTAGAAAAATTCGTTGGTGGCCCCAACGAGTCTCACGATAGAACAGAAGTCATTGGGAAGTCCAACGATTATGTGGGTAAGGTCGACGACGTGACCGAACGCGCCGACTCCCTCCCCGCGCTCCAGCGCATCCAGGCCCTGCCCAGCTGGGTCCTCGGCCGGGCGGCCGCCCGGGGCCGGGGCCTCGTGGCGGCGGCCATCGCACGCGAGGGCGCCAAGATGTGGCACCACGCCGTGCTGGCGGCCCTGTCCGAGTACGGGCCGCTCGCCCAGGCCGAGCTCGGGCGCCGGATCTCGCTCGACCCCAAGGACCTGGTCGGCGTCCTCAACGACCTCCAGGCCGACGGGTACGTCGTACGCGAGCCGGACCCCCGCGACCGCCGCAAGAACGCGGTCACGGTCACCCCGGAGGGGGAGGCGATGCTGGCGCGCTGCGCGGCGGCGGCCGAGCGGGCCAACGACGAACTCCTGGCACCGCTCAGCGCGGCCGAGCGCAGGCAGCTGATGGCGCTGCTCCGGCGGGTGGGCGCGGAGGAGCCGGAGTAGGGCGGGGGCGTACGGCACCCGGCCCGCTTCCCGTGAACGGCGGCGCCCGGGTCGGCGCAGGGGGCGCTCCCCGCAGGCCGGGCCGGTACCCGTACGGCTGGCGGGCCCGTCAGCCCTGGGCGGCCGGAGCCTCCAGAGCGATGCGGTGCTCGCCCGCGTACACGTTCATGGAGGCGCCCCGCAGAAAGCCGACCAGGGTCAGCCCCGTCTCGGCGGCCAGGTCCACGGCGAGCGACGAGGGCGCCGAGACGGCGGCGAGCAGCGGTATCCCGGCCATCACGGCCTTCTGGGCCAGCTCGAACGAGGCCCGCCCCGAGACCAGCAGCACCGCCCGCGACAGCGGAAGCCGCCCGTCCTGCAGGGCCCGCCCCACCAGCTTGTCCACCGCGTTGTGCCGCCCCACGTCCTCCCGTACGTCCAGGAGCTCGCCCTCCTCCGAGAAGAGCGCGGCCGCGTGCAGACCTCCGGTCCTGTCGAACACCCGCTGGGCCGCCCGCAGTCGGTCGGGGAGGCCCGCGAGCAGCTCGGGGGTGACACGGACCGGGGGAGCGTCGGCGATCGGGAAGCGCGCCTGCGTACGGACGGCGTCCAGGCTGGCCTTGCCGCACAGCCCGCACGACGACGTGGTGTAGACGTTGCGCTCCAGCGTGATGTCGGGGACCTCGACGCCGGGGGAGAGCTTCACGTCCACCACGTTGTACGTGTTGACCCCTTCGGCGGTCGCCCCGGCGCAGTAGACGATCGACTGCACGTCGTCGGCCGCCGCGAGCACGCCTTCGCTGACCAGGAACCCGGCCGCCAGCGCGAAGTCGTCGCCGGGGGTGCGCATGGTGATGGCGAGCGGTCTGCCGTTCAGCCGGATCTCCAGTGGCTCCTCGGCCACCAGCGTGTCCGGCCGGGTGGAGACGGCCCCGTCCCGGATGCGGATGACGCGGCGGCGCTCGGTGACCCGTCCCATCTCATTCCCGATTCTGTACGTGCTGGAAGCCGGAGCGGCCTTGATGCGGAGGTTGCCGTGGGTCACCGGGTCGTCGTGCGGCAGGTGACCTCGACGATCTCATTGTCCTGCACATGGAGGGTGAGGTCGCAGCCGATGCCGCAGTGCGCGCAGACCGTCGTCGGGCAGAGGGTGGGGAGGCCCTTGCCCGCGGCCCGGCAGGCGTCCACGAGGGCCGCTCCTTCAGGGACGCGTACGGGCTCCTCGTCCAGCGTCAAAATACCTCGGGGCGGTCACGGGAGGGCGCCCGGCCGGGGCACTACGCCCGGGAGCTGACACAAGGCTCCAAAGGTGCGCCGGGAAGCCTGTTGGATCTCGTGCCTCCGTACCGGTCGGTAGCCACGAAGACTGGATGGCTCCTGATGTCCTACGAGGGGAAACCGCGGCATGACCGGCATGCGAGGCTCACGCGTCGTCGCGCTCGGGCACTACCAGCCCGCCAAGGTGCTCACCAACGACGAGCTCGCCGCCATGGTCGAGACCAACGACGAGTGGATCAGCAGCCGGGTCGGCATCCGCACCCGCCACGTCGCCGGGCCCGACGAACCCGTCGACGAGCTGGCCGCGCACGCCGGCGCCAAGGCGCTGGCCGCCGCCGGGCTGACCCCCGCCGACATCGACCTTGTCCTGGTCGCCACCTCCACCGCGATCGACCGCTCCCCGAACACCGCGGCCCGGGTCGCCGCCCGCCTCGGCATGGGCTCGCCCGCCGTCATGGACCTCAACGTCGTCTGCGCGGGCTTCACCCACGCCCTGGCCACCGCCGACCACGCCGTCCGGGCCGGCTCGTCCACCCGGGCCCTGGTCATCGGCGCCGACAAGATGACCGGGGTCACCGACTGGACCGACCGCACCACGTGCGTCCTGGTCGGCGACGGCGCGGGCGCCGCCGTGGTGGAGGCCGCGGAGGAGGAGCTGATCGGTCCGGTCCTGTGGGGCTCGGTCCCCGAGATGGGCCACGCCGTACGGATCGAGGGCACCCCGCCCGTCTTCGCCCAGGAGGGCCAGGCCGTCTACCGCTGGGCGACCACCCAGCTGCCGCCGATCGCCCGCCGGGTGTGCGAGCGCGCCGGGGTCACCCCCGAGGAACTGGCCGCCGTCGTACTGCACCAGGCCAATCTCCGCATCATCGAGCCGGTGGCCCGCAAGATCGGCGCGGTGAACGCGGTGATCGCCCGCGATGTGGTGGAGTCCGGCAACACCTCGGCCGCCAGCATCCCGATGGCCCTGTCCAAGCTGGTGGAACGCGGCGAGATCGGCACCGGCGACCCGGTCCTGCTCTTCGGCTTCGGCGGCAACCTCTCGTACGCGGGCCAGGTCATCCGCTGTCCGTGACGGGCCGGCGCCAGGGGCGCGGAACCGCCCGCGGGGGACGGGGCGCACGGGACTTCACGAGCGGCAGACCGTAGCCAACAGCCAACAGCCAACAGCCAACAGCCAACAGCCAACAGGCCACAGCCAACAGCCCACAGCCAATCGAGCGGGACGATCGCGTCGCCGGGAGAGCGAACCGGGGACCGACCCTTGAGGGGGCCCGACGCGGCCGACGGCCTCGCCGCCTCGCGCGGCGGCCGCCGCTCCCACAACATCCGGCTCGCGCCCCGGCCGGGCGAGTTGGGGCCGGTCGCCGGTGTCCCCGGCACGGCCCGGCTCATCAGCGGCCACCTGTTCTCACCGGCCTGTTCTCACCGGCCTGTCCTCACCCCTTCCCACCACCGGTCCCGTGATCGTGATGGACGAGCCGTCCGCCGCGCTCGACCCCGACGAGACCGACAACCTGTTCCGCACCGTCGGCGACCTCACCTCCGCCCGCCGGGCCGCCCCGCCGCACCCCGAACAGGCCCCGGCCTCACGTGATGTCACTCATAATTGACCGTGGGTGCGTATCGCGGCGGGTCCCCTTGTCACTAACGTCGCCGTACGGCCGCCCGGTGCGAGGGCGGCCAGCGCCACCTCCTGCCCCGCCCGACCCGAGCGGAGACCCACAGATGGCACCCACCCTCATCCTCAAGCCCGGCACCGCCTGGGCCGACGCCTGGCAGCGCTGCCGGGCGATCGCCCCCGAGGCGTTCCGGGACGACCGCGTCCTCAACCTCTGGGGCGGCCAGTGGCAGCCCGACGGACGCGCCCTGCCGGCCACCAGCCCGGTCGACGGCAGCCCCATCGCGGGCCCGCCGCGGCTCGATGCGCCCACCGCCCAACAGGCGGTCCGCGCCTCCCTCGACCAGCACCGCGCCTGGCGGCACATCCCGCTGCCCGAGCGCCGCGCCCGCGTCGGAGCCACCCTCGACGCCCTCACCGAACACCGTGAACTCCTCGCCCTGCTCCTCGTCTGGGAGATAGGCAAGCCCTGGCGGCTGGCCCAGGCCGACGTGGACCGGGCCATCGACGGGGTCCGCTGGTACGTGGAGAACATCGACGCGATGCTGGAGGGCCGCACACCCCTCGACGGCCCCGTCTCCAACATCGCGAGCTGGAACTATCCGATGAGCGTGCTCGTTCACGCGATGCTGGTACAGGCACTGGCGGGCAACGCGGTCATCGCCAAGACCCCGACCGACGGCGGCCTTTCCTGCCTCACCCTGGCCAGTGCGCTGGCCGCGCGCGAGGGCATCCCCGTCACCCTCGTCAGCGGCAGCGGCGGCGAGCTCTCCGAGGCCCTGGTGCGCTCGCCGGAGATCGGCTGTGTGTCGTTCGTCGGCGGCCGCGACACCGGCGCGCGCATCGCCACGGCCGTCACCGACATCGGCAAGCGGCACATCCTCGAACAGGAAGGACTCAACACCTGGGGAATCTGGAACTACACGGACTGGGACACGCTGTCCGCCGCCATCCCGAAGCTGTACGACTACGGCAAGCAGCGGTGCACCGCGTATCCGAGGTTCGTCGTGCAGCGCGCGCTCTTCGACCGGTTCCTCGCCGCGTACCTCCCGGCGGTCCACACGGTCCGCACGGGCCACCCCCTCGCGGTGGAGCACCCCGAAGACGCCCTGCCCGAGCTGGACTTCGGGCCGCTCATCAACGCGGCGAAGGCGAAGGAGCTGGGCGACCAGGTCGCCGAGGCGATCGACCGGGGCGCCGTCCCACTGCACCGGGGCAGCCTCACCGACGGCCGCTTCCTGTCGGGCCAGGACACCAGCGCGTATCTGCCGCCGGTGACCCTGCTCAACCCGCCGTCGTCCTCACCGCTGTTCCACGCGGAGCCGTTCGGCCCGGTCGACACCATCGTCCTGGTCGACACGGAGGCGGAGCTCCTGGCCGCCATGAACGCCTCGAACGGGGCGCTGGTCGCCAGCCTGTCGACCGACGACCCGGAGACGTACGCGCGCCTGGCCCCGCAGATCCGGGCGTTCAAGGTCGGCCGGGGCAAGCCGCGTTCGCGCGGTGACCGCGAGGAGCTGTTCGGCGGCTTCGGCGCCTCGTGGCGCGGCGCCTTCGTCGGCGGCGAACTGCTCGTACGGGCGGTGACCGAGGGCCCGGCGGGGGAGCGGCTGCCGGGGAACTTCCCGGAGTCGTACGCGTAGGAGGCGCCGGTCTCCTGAGTACGCGGACGCTGCCGTACGCGAACGGCTGCCCGGGGTCGGAGCGCGGCCCCGATCCCGGGCAGCCGAAGCGGCGGCGCGCCCGAACGAGTACGGGGTACCGATGGCTACGTGTCGCGCCTCCGCAGGGCGGCGAGGGCGCGGTCGGCGTGGACGCTCATACGGATCTCGCTCTTGACGATCTCCAGCACCCGGAGGTCGGTGTCGATGACGAACGTGACGCGCTTGGTCGGGGCCATGCTGAACCCGCGCCTGACGCCGAACAGTTCCCGTACCGCGCCGTCGGAGTCCGAGAGGAGGGGATAGCCGAAGGAGTGCTTCTGCGCGAACTCCGCCTGCCGCTCCACCGCGTCGGCGCTGATGCCGACCGGCTGTGCCCCGAGCGCCCGGAACTCCCCGGCGATGTCGCGGAAGTGGCACGCTTCGGCGGTGCAGCCGGGGGTGAAGGCCGCCGGGTAGAAGAAGAGCACCACGGGGCCCTCGGCCACCAGCCCGGAGAGGGTGCGGAGAGTGCCGGTCTCGTCGGGGAGCTTGAAGTCGTCGACCGTGTCGCCAATTCTCATGGGCGCAGTCAACCACTGGCGGTGGGGCGGCCGACGGGGAGGGCGGGGCCGGGGCAGGCGCGGGCTAGCCGATCCCCTGCCGGTCCGCCTCCAGCGCGAACGCCCGCTCGGCCGCCTCCGGAACGTCTCGTTCCACGGCATGGACGAGCAGGGCCCGGTGCCGGAGGAGGGGCGGGCGCCGCTGCTCGGGAGCCAGCCGCAGCAGTTCGTCAAGGGCCGCCACGATCCGCCGGGTGACCTGCGGGCTGCCGATGGAGTACGTACGGATCTCGGTGAAGCCGAGGTCGACGAGGTTCTCCCAGGAGGGGACGGGCTGCACCAGCCGTACGGCACCCTGGCGGTCACGGTGTCCCACGGCGCCGAGCGGCCGGTGCGCGAGCTCGGCGAGCAGTTGCACGATCCGGTCGAGGCACTGCACGGCCGTCGTCGGATCGTTCACGGCGGGGGAGAGGGCCCGCAGCGCGATGTCGCCGAGCTGTCGCAGCCCGAACCCGAGGTCCTGGTGGAACGTGCGCTCCACCCCCACCGACACGGTGTACCCGAGCGCCCCGCGCGACGGCGCCCGCCCGCCGTGCACCGCGAGCACGGGCGTGCCCGGCACCACGAAGTCCCCGATCCTGGGGATCAGCCGCAGGACGACGCCCTGGCGCCGCGCCGCGCGCACGAGCCGCGCGATGTTCACGTCCCGCAGCACGCCGGCCCGCCCGCTGTGCCCCACCTGCCCGCTCTCCACCGGCAGCGGCTCGTCGCCCCTCTCTCCCCGAGGCACCTTGAGCACCACCCGGAACGCCGCGACGGTGATCCGGTCGACGACGTGCCCGACGCGCATCAGCCGCAGCGTGGTGTTCACGTACGCGATGAAGAGCAGCAGACTCAGCGCGACCATGGCGATCGTGAGCAGGCTCTGCGCGATGGGCACGCTCTCCACGAGCTTGGGATCGGTCTCCCCGCTGTACGAGGTGAGGACGAGCAGCGACAGCGCGAAGGTCGCCAGGAAGACGGCGAGGGTCAGCTTGGTGATCCGCGACCGTACGAAGATCCGCACCACGCGCGGAGTGAACTGCCCGCTCGCCATCTGCACGGCGACCAGCGAGATACTGAAGACGACACCGATGAAGGTCATCATCGCCGAGCTGACGGTGGTGATCACGGTCTTCAGGTCGTCGACGATCCCGATCAGATCGCCGACCGCCTCGTACTCCTGCTGCCGCTGGAGCTCCTCGACGATCGCCGTGTCCAGCCAGAGCGCCAGCAGCCACAGCACGCACACCAGCGCCAGCGCCGCGCTCGGCGCGAACCAGAAGTTGTCCCGCAGATGCTCCCGCAGCGGCGACAGCATCCGCGGCCGCCGGTAGCGCTCCCCGTTGCCCACGCCCCGAGGCTAGGCCCGCGCCCCGCGCCGGCCCCCGTCCCACGCCCGGCGAGTCCGCCGCGATACCCACATGGTCGCGCGTTCCGCCCTACGCCGCGCCCTGCGCGATTCACGCTGAGTGCGCACACGGCCACCCTTCGCCCCCACTCCGCCGATCAACGGCCGAGCCACCCCAAACCTCACCCATGCCAAGGTCCAGCGATCCCCTGACCACGCAATATGCGGGTGAACACCACCTCGAACCCCTGGTAGAGTTATCTCTGTCGCCGCGGGGAACAAACCTGCGAGACAAACACCTGGTCCGGGTGGCGGAATGGCAGACGCGCTAGCTTGAGGTGCTAGTGCCCTTTATCGGGCGTGGGGGTTCAAGTCCCCCCTCGGACACCAGCGAAAACCCCAGTTGATCTGGGGTTTTCTGCGTTTCTGGGGGCAGTGCGCGTGCGGCTCGACGTCCCCGCGACTCTCGCTGTAGCCGGATGCGATACACACGGTCCATGTCCGTAGTGAGCGTCTTCCTGACCCGTCTTGATGTGAAGGACGCCGTGGTCGCCCTGCTGGCGTCGCCCGCCGGGATGCAGGAGGCGGCCGGCGAGCCCACGGTGAAGGCCGAATTCAGCGGCAGGCCGGTCAAGGCCACCCTGGAGCGGGTCCATCGGTATGTCGACGAGCAGCTTGCCGACGCCGGGACATGGGGCGTGGACGAGCAGTCCGTACGGGATGAACTCGTCGAGCTTCTTGCCGCGCCCCCGGACGCGGGTGAGGAGGGGCCGCTCCTCGAAGAGGCCGACCCGGATGCCGACCGGGACGTGGCCCATCAGATCATCGCCGCCCTTGCCCGGGCGTACCCGCTCCCACGGGAGCTGCGGGCCGCGCTGCCCGTCGCGGAGTGAGTAAAGAGAGAAGGGGCGAAGAAGGGGACGAGCAGATCAGACCGATGTGCCTGGTTCCGCTCGACAGGAGATCCCGTTAGTTTGGCTTCTGTGGCATTTGGGGCCTGATGGAGTTGCGTCGTTGCTAGCAAAATGAACCGCTCGGTTGGTATTCTTGAGCGTTCCATCGTGAGCCGCCGTTGTTACGTCTCCGCCAGTCACCGCCGTCACCCCCCACCCCACCGAACACCTCGCAGGGGAGCAGCACTTGAACACCACAGCCGCAGCCACGGCCACCGCCACCGCCATGTCCGAGCCCACCTGGGAACTCGTCGCGCGCGAGGCCCCTCTCGCCGGCTGACTCGCGGGCGTCCGCCGGGCGCATCCGAGGCGCTCGGCGGACGCCGTAGCCGACCCCGCATGGAACGCAGCGTCACCGCGTGGCCCGGCTCACTCAAGTCGCGGCCGGGTAAGGGCTGTTGGCCCGGGTGTTCCGATGTCTACCCTGTTACAGGCCTTGAGGGATGGAACGCCTGAGGGGGAGACGCATGAGCACCGATATCAGGAGCGGCACCGAGGACTCAGCGCGACCGGCCGAGCCGGCGAAGGGTGAGAAGCTCGCCGACTGGGCGGACGGGCGCCTTGGCATCTACTCGATCGCCAGGACCCAGATGCGCAAGATCTTCCCGGACCACTGGTCCTTCATGTTCGGCGAGATCTGCCTCTACAGCTTCCTCGTCCTCATTCTCACCGGTATCTATCTGACGCTCTTCTTCGAGCCGAGCGGTGTGGAGGTCGTCTACAACGGCTCGTACACCCCGCTGAGCGGCGTGCGGATGACCAGGGCCTACGAGTCCACCATCGACCTCAGCTTCGATGTGCGCGGCGGGCTGCTGATACGTCAGGTCCACCACTGGTCCGCGCTGGTGTTCTGCGCCGGGCTGCTGGTGCACATGATGCGTGTGTTCTTCACCGGGGCCTACCGCAAGCCGCGCGAGCTGAACTGGCTGTTCGGCTGGACCATCCTGTTCACGGCCCTCATCACCGGTCTCACCGGCTACTCGCTCCCGGACGACCTGCTCTCCGGCACCGGCATCCGGTTCGCCGACGGCGCCATCCTGTCGATCCCGGTGATCGGTACGTACATCTCGTTCTTCCTCTTCGGCGGAGAGTTCCCCGGGCACGACATCATTCCGCGGCTCTACTCGGCGCATGTGCTGCTGCTGCCGGGCCTCATCCTGGGGCTGGTCGTCACCCATCTGATCCTGGTCTTCTACCACAAACACACCCAGTTCGCCGGGCCCGGCCGGACCGAGAAGAACGTCGTGGGTGCGCCTCTGATGCCCATCTACACCGCCAAGGCGGGCGGGTTCTTCTTCCTGGTCTTCGGGCTGCTGACGATCATGGGTGCGGTGGCGACCATCAACCCCGTCTGGGCGATGGGACCCTATCGGCCGGACCTCGTCTCGACCGGCGCCCAGCCCGACTGGTACCTGGGCTTCTCCGAGGGCCTGATCCGGGTGATGCCCGGCTGGGAGATCAACGCCTGGGGCCATACGCTCGCCCTCGGCGTCCTCATCCCGTTCACGCTCTTCCCGGTGCTGCTCGCCGCGATCGGCGCCTATCCGTTCATCGAGGCGTGGATCACCGGGGACAAGCGCGAGCACCACATAGCGGACCGGCCGCGCAACCACCCCGTCCGCACCGGCCTCGGTACGGCCTGGCTGGCCATGTACTTCATCTGTCTGGTCGGCGGTGGCAACGACCTGTGGGCCACCCACTTCCACCTCTCGATCAACTCGATCACCTGGTTCGTACGGATCGGTTTCTTCGCCGGACCGGTGCTGACCTTCATCGTCACCAAGCGCATCTGCCTGGGACTCCAGCTACGGGACCGGGACAAGGCGCTGCACGGCCGGGAGAGCGGCATCATCAAGCGGCTGCCGCACGGCGAGTACGTGGAGGTGCACGAGCCGCTCGACCAGGGCCAGCTCTACAAACTCACGCAGCACGAGCAGCCCGCGCCCTTCGAACTGGGCCCGGAGGTCGACGAGAACGGCGTACGGCGCAAGGTCACCCGCTCCCGGCGGCTGCGCGCCAAGCTCGCCAAGTCCCTTTACGGGCCGGGCTCGCACGTGCCCAAGGCCACCGTCGAGGAGTACAAGCAGATCCAGAGCTCGGGCCACGGCCACGGGCAGGGAGAGGAGCAGGGGCAGGAGCAAGGGCCGGGGCAGGCGAGTCGGCCCCATTAGGGCCCCATGAGGGCCCCATGGGGGCCGGTACGTACGCAGGGCGGGCCCCGTCGGTCGCGGCGGGGCCTGTTCGTCTTCCGTACCGCCGCGCGACACGGATACGCCACTGGGTCTTCCGTATTCGTCGCTGTTCTTGGAACACTCCAGTCGCTTCTGTCCCCACACCCTTACAGAGGTCACCTCACTCATGGCTGAACTCAATCGGCGCCGGTTCATGCAGCTCGCCGGCGGCACCGCGGCCCTCACCATGCTGTCCGACAGCATCGCCCGCGCCGCCGCCATCCCGGCGCAGGGCAGCACCGGCAGCATCCAGGACGTCGAGCACGTCGTCGTCCTGATGCAGGAGAACCGTTCTTTCGACCACTACTTCGGCTCGCTCAAGGGCGTGCGCGGCTTCGGCGACCCGCGCCCCGTCACGCTCCCCAGCGGCAAGTCGGTCTGGCACCAGGAGAGCGGCGGCAAGGAGGTGCTGCCGTTCCGGCCCAAGGCGGACAACCTCGGCCTCCAGTTCATCCAGGACCTCAACCACGACTGGGCCGGCGGCCACAAGGCGTTCAACAACGGCAAGTACGACCAGTGGGTGCCCGCCAAGACGTCCACCACGATGGCGTACCTCACCCGTGAGGACATCCCGTTCCACTACGCGCTGGCCGACGCCTTCACCATCTGCGACGCGTACCACTGCTCGTTCATCGGCTCCACCGACCCGAACCGCTACTACATGTGGACCGGGTACACCGGCAACGACGGAACCGGTGGCGGGCCCGTCCTCGGCAACGACGAGAAGGGGTACGGCTGGACGACCTACCCCGAGCGCCTGGAGAAGGCCGGGGTGTCCTGGAAGATCTACCAGGACATCGGCGACGGCCTTGACGCGGCCGGCGGCTGGGGCTGGATCAACGACGCCTACCGCGGCAACTACGGCGACAACTCGCTGCTGTACTTCAACAACTACCGCAACGCCAAGCCGGGCGACCCGCTCTACGACAAGGCGCGCACCGGCACCAACGCCAAGGCGGGCGAGGGCTTCTTCGACATCCTCAAGGCCGATGTCAAGGCCGGAAAGCTGCCGCAGGTGTCCTGGATCGCCGCGCCCGAGGCGTTCACCGAGCACCCCAACTGGCCCGCGAACTACGGCGCCTGGTACATCTCCCAGGTGCTCGACGCGCTGACCTCCGACCCCGATGTGTGGGCGAAGACCGCGCTGTTCATCACGTACGACGAGAACGACGGCTTCTTCGACCACATCGTGCCGCCGTTCCCGCCCTCCTCGGCCAACCAGGGCCTGTCCACGGTCTCGACCTCGGCCGACTACTACGCCGGTGGCATCAGCTACGCGGCCGGTTCCTACGGGCTCGGCCAGCGCGTCCCGATGCTCGTCGTGTCGCCCTGGTCCACCGGCGGCTACAGCTGCTCCGAGACCTTCGACCACACCTCGATCATCCGCTTCATGGAGCGCAGGTTCGGGGTGCAGGAGCCCAACATCTCGCCCTGGCGGCGGGCCGTCTGCGGCGACCTGACCTCGGCGTTCGACTTCGGCAAGTCGGACACCGCGCCCGCCGCGCTGCCCCCCACCGCCGCCTATGTGCCGCCGGACCACAACCGGCACCCGGACTTCGTGCCGGTGCCGCCCGCGACCGGCAGCGTGCCCAGGCAGGAGCGGGGCTCGCGCAGGACCCGGCCGCTGCGGTACGCGCCGTACGTGGACGGCTCGGCCAACGTGTCCACCGGCAAGTTCACGCTGACCTTCGGCGCCGGTGCCTCGGCGGGCGCCCAGTTCTTCGTGACCTCCCCGAACCGCACCGACGGGCCGTGGACTTACACCACGGAGGCGGGCAGGACGCTCTCCGACGCGTGGAACACCGCGTACTCCAAGGGCACCACCGACCTGACGGTATTCGGGCCCAACGGGTTCCTGCGCACCTTCCGCAACCCCGGCAGGACCGCGGGTCCCGAGGTGACCGCCCGGCACAACGCGGCCACCGGCAACCTCGACCTGACCCTGACCAACGCGGGCACGTCGAGAGCGCGCCTCACGGTCACCAACGGGTACGGCGGCGCGTCCCAGGCGCTCACGGTCCAGCCCGGCGCCACCGTCAAGTACACGGTCGACCTGACGGTGAGCAAGCGCTGGTACGACGTGTCGGTGGTCTCCAGCGGCAGCTCCACGTTCCTGCGCCGGTTCGCCGGACATGTGGAGACCGGCACGGCCGGCGTCAGCGACCCGGCGATCCTCACCGCCTGATCGCCCCGCGTCTGCGGCCGGGCCGTCCCCCAGGGGGCGGCCCGGTCCGTGTCCATGGGGTCCGGGGGAGCCGTGCGGTCGGTGCGTTCCATGGGGCCCGCGGGGCCTGGCCTTTGCCGGGCGAGCGGTCGGATCGGGCCAAATCGTATGACTCCGGCCGGTCGGGAGCTTCCCCGCGCGTCATACTGGTCGGCCACGGACCGCGGCGGACAAGGGGAAGTACGTTGTTGGAGACGGTGAACGGGACGGGCGCGTCCCGGGGCGGGGGGCGGCACGCCGTCGTCATCGGGGCGAGCCTGGCCGGGCTGCTCGCGGCCCATGTGCTCGCGGACCACGTCGACCGGGTCACGGTGATCGAGCGCGACCGGCTGCCCGACGGGCCCGAGCCGCGCGGCGGCGTGCCGCAGAGCCGCCACACCCACGTACTGCTGACGGCCGGTCAGCAGGCCTTCGACGAACTGCTGCCGGGCATCACGGACGAGCTGCGCGAACACGGCGCGCCCCACCTCGGCATGCCGAGCGACCTGGTGCAGTGGCAGGCCGGGAGCTGGTACCGGCGCACCGAGGCCACCGCCCACGTCCTCACCCCCTCCCGGCCGCTCCTGGAGTGGCTGGTCCGCCGCCGGGTTCTGGCCGGCCCGCGCATCGAGACCGTGCAGGGCACCGAGGCGGTGGGGCTGCTCGGCGACTCCCGGCGGGTGCGCGGGGTGCTGCTGCGCGAGCGGGGAGCGGCGGCGGCCGCCGTGGGCCGCGAGCCGCAGCCGCTCGCCGCCGACCTCGTCGTGGACGCCTCCGGCCGTGGCAGCCGGGCCCCCGACTGGCTCACCGCGCTGGGCGCGGAGCGGCCCGAGGAGGAGACCCTGGACACCGGGCTCGCCTATGCGACGCGGGTCTACCGGGGCCCGGCGGACGGGTCGGACTACGACGACATGGACGGGCACTTCATCGTCCCCCACGTCGGCCAGACGTACGGGGCGGTGGTGCTGCCGGTCGAGGGCGACCGGTGGATGGTCACGCTCTCCGGGCTGCGCGGCGCCGAACCGCCCACGGACGACGAGGGGTTCACCGAGTTCGCCGACCGGCTGCCGCACCCGATCGTGCGCCTGTGGCTCGACGGGGCGAAGCCCGAGTCCGCCGCGCTCTCCTACCGCACCACCGCGAACGTGCGCCGCCGCTACGACCGCCCCGGCCGCCGCCCGGCCGGGTTCCTGGCCACCGGTGACGCCCAGTGCGTGTTCAACCCGATCTACGGACAGGGCATGACGGTCGCGGCCCTGGGCGCCGTCGCCCTGCGCGACGCGCTCACCGACACCCGGCGTACGCCGACGACCCGCAGGGTACAGAAGGCGCTGTTCGCTGCGGCGCGCCAGGCGTGGGACATCTCGGCCGGGTCGGACAAGAACATGCCGGGCGCCGAGGGCAGCGCGGCGGGCGGCACGGTCGCCGACCGGATCTCGGGGTGGTACCTGGAGCGCGTCGAACTGCGCGCCACCGGCGACCCGGTCGTGGGCGCGGCCTTGCGTGAAGTCCTGTTCCTGGCGGCCCCGGTGACGTCGCTGTTCGCGCCGCGCATCGCGAAGGCGGTGCTGTTCGGCCCGGTACGGCCCACGCCGCAGGAGCCGCCGCTGCGGCGGGAGGGGAACTGAGGCCTCGCTGCGGCCCGGCGCCCTTCAGGGGCGCGGGGCCGTGACATGTGCGGCTCCGCCGCGATGGGGTCCCCCCTGTTCGAGCGAAGCCGAGAACTTGGGGGAGCGACCGGTCACGCACGGTCCGCAGCCGCACCACGACACGTCCGGCCGAGCGCTCAGCGTCCCGCGAAGTACGTCGCGATCATGTCCTCGTCGCCATGCCCCGCCGACTGCGCCCGCGCGAACCGCGCGGCGGACGCGGTCATCAGGTCGAGCCGTACGCCCGTGCGCTCGGCCGCGTCCAGGATCAGCCGTGCGTCCTTGAGCGCGGTCGAGAGCGCGAAGCTGGGGGTGAGGTCGCCGGAGAGCAGGGCCGCCGACTTGCCCTGGAGGTACGCGCTGTCCAGCGGCCCGCCCGCCATGGCGTCCAGGAACACCTTGGGGTCGAGCTCAAGCGCCTCGGCGAGGTTGAGGCACTCGGCGACGCTGTTCACCAGGTTGATCACCCACGTGTTGACGACCAGCTTCAGCCGGGAGGCCGCGCCCGGCTCCTCGCCCGCCCGGATGGTGCGCTGCCCGATCGCCTCCAGGACGGGCGCGGCGGCCTCCTGGGCCTCTTCCGGACCGGCGACGAAGACGGTGAGCTTGCCCTGCTCGGCCGGGAGGCGGGTGCCGGCCACCGGCGCGTCGAGATAGGCGAGGCCCAACCCGGCCGCTCGCGCGGAGAGTTCGACGGTCGCCTCCGGGCCGACCGTGGCGCACTGGAGCCACAGCGCGCCGGGGGCCAGGCCCGGCGCGGCCGCCTCGATCGCCTCCGCGACCGAGGGGCCGTCGTGCAGCATGGTCAGGACGACGTCCGCGCCGCGCACCGCCTCCTCGGGGCTCGCGCAGACATGCGCCCCGTCGGCGGCGAGCGGCGCGGCCTTGGCGTGCGTACGGTTCCAGACGCGCACCGGCAGCTCCGCGCGCAGCAGGCTGCGGGCCATGCCGGCGCCCATGATCCCGGTGCCGAGGACGGCGACGGTCGGGCGGTCGGGGGCGGTGCGGGGGACGGACATGGCGGGTCTCCTTCGTCGGGCGCGGTCCTGTGCGTACCGGACCAGCTTGGCGTCCGAAGGGGGCGGCGGTGGGGACCGCCTCGCCCGGTCAGCTCGCCGCCGCCTCCTCGGTCGCCTCGCCCAGGCCCTCGGCCGCGTCCGCGACCCGGCGCAGCAGGTCGAGGAAGACGGTCTGTTCGGCGGGGGCCAGCGGGGCGAGGAAGACCTCGTTCATCCGGGCCGTGCGGACGGTGAGTTCGCGGTGCACGGCGCGGCCCTCGTCGGTGACGGCGAGCCGGGAGCGGCGGCCGTCGCGCGGGTCGCGCGTCTTGCGCAGCAGGCCGCGCCGGGTGAGCCGGCTGATGACCTCGGCGATGGTCGACCGGTCCAGGCCCACGCGCTCGCCGACGGTCCGCTGGTCCAGGCCCGGGGAGGCGACCAGGGTGTTGAGGACGGCGAACTGGGGGGAGGTGGTCTGCTCGGAGACCATGGTGTTCCAGAGCAGATGGTGGACCTGCTGGAGCCGCCGGGCCAGATGTCCGGGGTGGCCGCTCAAGTCGACTGCGGACACGGCGTGTTCCTCTCGTACTGCCGCTCAAAAGCGAGCGCTTTCGGTCAACCGCGTACGGTCAAGTGTTCAGCGCACTGAGGGTGTTGACCCGCCCGACTCGTCCCGTTAGCTTCGGAAGGCGGTAGGTGCTCAGTGCACTGACTAAACACTGAGCCTACCGCTACGGGGAAGCGAAGGGCAGGGGGAAGCAATGGCCGAAATTCGAGGGCTGCGCGAGGCGGTGGCCGACCTGATCCGCGACGGGGACACGGTCGCCATGGAGGGGTTCACCCATCTCATTCCGTTCGCGGCGGCGCATGAGGTCATCCGGCAGGGCATCACCGATCTCACTCTGGTGCGGATGACCCCGGACGTGATCTACGACCAGCTCATCGGGGCGGGGCTGGCCAGGAAGCTGGTGTTCTCCTGGGGCGGCAACCCGGGCGTCGGCTCGCTGCACCGCTTCCGCGACGCGGTCGAGAACGGCTGGCCGCGGCCGCTGGAGCTGGACGAGCACAGCCACGCGGGTATGGCCAACCGCTATGCGGCGGGCGCCTCGCGGCTGCCGTTCGCGCTCCTCAACGGCTACCGGGGGAGCGATCTGGGACGCCGTACGACAACGCTGTCAACGATCGACTGCCCCTTCACCGGGCAGGAGCTGGCGGCGGTCGCCGCGGTCAACCCGGACGTCACGGTCATCCACGCCCAGCAGGCCGACCGCGAGGGCAACGTCCAGCTGTGGGGGCTCGCCGGGGTGCAGAAGGAGGCGGTCCTCGCGGCCGAGCGGGTGCTCGTCACCGTCGAGGAACTCGTCGAGGTGCTGGAGCCGTGCCCTGGCTGCGTGGTGCTGCCGGGCTGGGTCGTCGACGCCGTGGCCTGGGTGCCGGGCGGCGCCCATCCCTCGTACGCCGCGGGGTACTCGGAGCGGGACAACGACTACTACCGGGAGTGGGACCGCGTCTCGCGGGACCGGGGAGTGTTCCAGCAGTGGCTCAAGGAGTGTGTGACCGGATGAGCGAAGGGCCGGGCCGGGGCCGCCCCGGCGGTGACGTGCTGATGGAGGTGGGCGCGGCGCGGGCCCTCGCGGGCGCGCGGACGTGCTTCGTGGGCATCGGACTGCCGTCCACGGCCGCCAACCTCGCCCGCCGAGTGCACAACCCCGGCCTGGTCCTGATCTACGAGTCCGGGGCCATCGGCGCCAAGCCGTCCCGGCTGCCGCTCTCCATCGGCGACGGCGAACTCGCCGACACCGCCGACGCGCTGGTCCCGGTGGCCGAGATGTTCAACTACTGGCTCCAGGGCGGCCGTATCGACGTCGGATTCCTCGGCGCGGCCCAGCTGGACCGGTACGCCAACATCAACACGACCGAGGTGGACCGGGGTTCCGGCCGCCCGCGGGGGCGGCTGCCCGGCGCGGGCGGCGCCCCCGAGATCGCCGCGCACTGCGGCGAGGTGCTCATCGCACTGCGCCACTCGCCGCGCACCCTGGTCGAGCGCCTCGACTTCGTCACCACCCTGGGCCACGGGAGCGGCCCCGGCGACCGCGCCCGCCACGGGCTGCGCGGCCGGGGCCCGGTCGCCGTCATCACCGACCTCGGCGTCCTGCGCCCGGACCCGGAGACCGCCGAACTGGTCCTGACCGAGGTGCACCCCGGCGTCACCGTCGGCCAGGTGCGGGAGGCGACGGGGTGGCCGCTGCGGACCGCGGACCGGGTGGGGGTGACCCCGCCGCCCAGTGAAGTGGAGCTGAAGGAGCTGAGCGCTCTCAAATCGGCCTGAAAGAGGCAGAGATGACATCTCGTCAGCAGTACGGGGCACCACCCGACGGTCTCGATCAGCATGTCATCGACACGGAGGCGGCCGACGTCCGGGCCGCCGTCCGGGCCGCGGCGCGGGCCGCTGACCACCCGCCCCGCGACTTCCCGCCGTACGTGGGCAGCCGGCTGCGCCACCCACGGCGCCCGCCGCTGCCGGTGCGCGACCCGGACGCCGTCGAGCTGCGCGGGCCGGTCTTCGGCGCCACCGACGTCGGCCCGCTCGACCACGATCTGACCGCGCACCACCGGGGCGAGCCGCTGGGCGAGCGCATCACGGTGAGCGGCCGGATCCTGGACCGCCGCGAGCGGCCGGTGGCGGGTCAGCTGACCGAGATCTGGCAGGCCAACGCGGCCGGGCGGTACGCCCACCAGCTCGACCGGCACCGCGCGCCCCTCGACCCGCACTTCACCGGCTTCGGGCGCTGCCTCACCGACGCGGAGGGGCGCTACTCCTTCACCACCGTCAAGCCGGGCGCCTACCCCTGGCAGAACCACGAGAACGCCTGGCGGCCCGCGCACATCCACTTCTCGCTCTTCGGGACCGCCTTCACCCAGCGGCTGATCACCCAGATGTACTTCCCGGGCGACCCGCTGCTCACCTACGACCCGATCCTGCTCTCGGTCCCCGACGAGGCCGCGCGGCGGCGGCTGGTCGCGGCGTACGATCCCGAACTGTCCGTCCCCGACTGGTCGTTGGGCTACCGCTGGGACATCGTCCTGGACGGGCCCTCGGCCACCGCGTTCGGGGAGGGGGAGCAGTGAGGCATCCGACGCCCTCCCAGACCATCGGCCCCTTCTACGGTCACGCCCTGCCCTTCTCGGGCGGTGAGGCGATGGCGCCGCCGGGGCACCCGGACACCGTCACGCTGCACGGCCACGTCTACGACGGCGAGGGCGAGCCCGTACCGGACGCCCTCCTGGAGTTCTGGCAGCCGGGGCCCGACGGCTCCCGGACCGGGAAGCCCGGCTCCCTCGGCCGCAACGGGGTCGACTTCACCGGCTTCGGCCGCGTCCCCACCGACGCGTCCGGCCACTGGACCGTCCGCACGCTGGCGCCGGCCGGGGTCCCGTACCTCTGCGTCGCGGTCTTCGCACGCGGCCTGCTGCACCACCTCTTCACCAGGGTGTATCTGACCGGGGCGCCGGACCCGCTGCTCGACTCCCTGGAGCCGGAGCTGCGCCGCACGCTGGTGGCGGTGCCCGACCCCGGGGCGCGCGGCCACCGCTTCGACATCCACCTCCAGGGCGCGAAGGAGACGGTGTTCCTTGAGTTCCGCTGACCCCGGGGACGCAGGTCTCCTCCACCACCGCTGCGAAGGCCCGGCGGGCGGCCCGGTGCTGGTCCTCGGGCCCGCCCTGGGGACGTCCACGGCCGTGTGGGACGGCGTCGCCCCCGGGCTCGCCGCCACCCACCGGGTCGTCCGGTGGGACCTGCCCGGCCACGGGGGCTCGCCCACCGCGCTGATCGGGCCGGGCGCCGGCGTCGGGGACCTCGCCCGCCTCGTGCTCCGGCTCGCCGACTCCCTTGGGGTGCGCGGCTTCTCGTACGCGGGGGTCTCGCTCGGCGGAGCCGTCGGGATGTGGCTCGCCGCGCACCATCCGGACCGCGTGGACCGGCTCGCCGTGGTCTGCGCCTCGGCGGACTTCGGCGGCCGGGAACCCTGGCACGGGCGGGCCGGCGTCGTACGCCGGGAGGGGATGGAGCCGGTCGCGGCGGGCGCCGCCGGGCGGTGGTTCACGCCCGGGTTCGAGGCGCCGGGCCCGCTCGCGGACCTGCGCGCCGCCGACCCGCGCGGCTACGCGGCGGCGTGCGACGCCCTGGCCGGGTACGACCTGCGGACCGAGCTGAAGAAGATCGCGGCGCCGACGCTGGTGATCGCCGGGCGGGCCGACCCGGTCACCCCGCCCGCGCACGCGCGCGAACTCGCGGACGCCGTCCCGGGAGCCTCGCTCGTCGAGATCGCGGGCGCCTCCCACCTCGCCCCGGTGGAGCGTCCCGAGGCCGTACTGGCCGCTCTGCGCGGCCACTTGGCGCCGCCCGCGCCGGGCGGCGCCGCGATCCGCCGCGAGGTCCTCGGGGACGCCCACGTCGACCGGGCCGAGGCCCGCACCGACGCCTTCACCGCCCGCTTCCAGGACCTCGTCACCCGGTACGCCTGGGGCGAGATCTGGGGCGATCCGACGCTCACCCGGCGCGAGCGCAGCCTCATCACGCTGACCGCGCTCGTGGCCCGCGGGCACCTGGACGAGCTGGCCCTCCATGTGCGGGCCGCGCGCCGGGGCGGGCTCACCCCGGACGAGATCGGCGCGGTGCTGCTCCAGACCGCGGTCTACTGCGGGGTGCCCGCCGCCAACTCCGCCTTCGCCGTGGCCCAGCGGGTGCTGGCCGAGCCGGTGGCGCAGGCGGAGTGACGGGACGTCAGCCCTGTGGGGCGTACGACGGGCGGCCCCGGCCGCGGGTCAGCGCGTACCCGGCGACACCGGCGAGCGCGCCGAGCACACCGCCGACGGCCGTCCAGATCCAGCGGTCGGTCCACCAGCCGGACGACCAGCCGTCCTCCGGCTCGGCCTTCGGGCCGCCCGCCCCCAGTGGGGTGGAGAGGCTGCCGTCCACCGCCTTGGAGCCGCCCGTCTTCAGGGTGGTCGGCTTCATCTCCGCCTTGACGGGCAGACCCCGCTCGGAGGCGGGCAGACCGACGGCGGTCAGCCGTACGTAGTAGCTGCCCGGCAGCGGGTCGTTCGACCAGCCGTCGGCCCAGGCCCGCACCGGGCGCAGCGTGCAGGAGAGCGTCACGCTGGTGGCGTCGGGCGCGGCCGCGCGGGACTGCGCCCCGTACATGCACGGCTGGCGGCGTCGCAGCCCGTCGTACACGTCGATCCGCCAGGTCGTCGCCGCCTGGCGGCCGGCCGACGGCAGCGTCACCGTGGCGTCGACGGTGGGGCGCTGCCCCGCGTCGGCGGGGAAGACCCAGTACAGGTAGTCACCGCTCGACGCCGTCGCCGTGGCCTGCTGGCCCTGCTTGACGGGCGTCGCCGTACGGAACGTGGTGCCCGCCTCCGTCGGCGCGCCGGTGGACTTGCTCGGGCTGGGCGAGGGCGTTCCGGCCAGCGCCGGGGCCGCCGGAGCGAGCAGCGCGGCGCCGGTGAGCAGCGCCGCGGCCAGCATCCTTGTGGTACGCATCAGTTGGTCCTCCAGACAGCCACGCGCCAGCGCGAGATCCAGCCCCACAGCAGACCGGCGAGCAGGCCGGTGAGCACCAGCACGCCGAGCAGCCACCAGCCGCGGCCGAGGCCGAAGGCGGCCACGTCGGACGGCTGGTCGGGGCCGTCCACGACGTCCACGGTCAGCTCGACCGGCATGCCGGGCGTGGTCTTCACCGACGCGGGCGCCGAGAAGGAGTTGCTGACCTGGAGGCAGACGGTCTCGATGGCGTCCTTGTCGGCGTCGTCCTTCGCCTTGGGCTTCGGATAGCGCAGACCCGTCGAGATCAGGTCGGTGCGGCCGTCGCCCGCCTCGGAGCCGCGGACGATCTCCCGGCCGTGCCGGGTGACGGCCCGCATCAGGACGCCGTAGTCGTTGTTGACGGGGCGGTCGGCGCCGATGCTGACGGCGGCGCGCAGCTCCTGGCCGGGCTTGACCTCGACCTTGTACCAGCGGTGCTCGCCGAACGTCTCGCGGTCGGTGTACAGGCCGGGCTTGAGCTGGGGCGCGCTCTCACAGCCGGCGGCGCCGTTGGTGGCGACCGGGACCACCACCGGGTCGGCGGCGCGGTCCACCGACTGCTTGACGCGGTCCTTGAGCTCGTCCTTGTGCTTCACCGCGGTGTACGTGCCGCCGGTCGCCTGGGCGATGCAGGTCAGCTGGTCACGGGTCTTGGCGTCCGGGTTGAGGCCGAGGGTGTCGATGACCAGGTGGATGCCCTGGGCGGCGATGTCGCGCGCCACCTCGCACGGGTCGAGCGGGGCGCAGGTGTCCTCGCCGTCCGTGATGAGCACGATCCGGCGGGTCGCCTCGCCGCCCTTGAGGTCCTGCGCCGCGCCCTGGAGGGCGGGGCCGATCGGCGTCCAGCCGGTCGGGGCGAGCGTGGCGACGGCGGTCTTCGCCTCGGTGCGGTCGAGCGGGCCGACCGGGTACAGCTGGCGGGTGTCCTTGCAGCCGACCTGGCGGTCGTTGCCCGGGTAGTTGGCGCCGAGCGTGCGTATGCCGAGCTCGACCTCCGGCGGGACCGAGTCCAGCACGTCGTTGAAGGCCTGCTTGGCGACGGCGATCCGGGACTGGCCGTCGATGTCGCGGGCCCGCATCGAGCCGCTGACGTCGAGCACCAGCTCGACCTTGGGTGCGGCCTTCTGCGCGGGCGGTCCGTCGTCCGCGACCGCGTCGGCCGGGAGGATACCGGTGGCGAGGGTGGCGAGCAGCGCGCCCACCCCGGCCGCCAGCCGTTTTCTGGTGATCATCGCCGGATCCTATGGAAGATCGTATCCCCGCCCAAATCCAGCGGTGCGGCGGCCGGTTCCGCCGAGAGGCGGGCCGAAGGGCGCCCGGGTCAGGGATCCACCCGCTTGACGCTCTCCAGGAGCATGTCCAGCCACTCGGTGACCTTGTCCCGGTGCTTGTCCGTGGGGAGCTGCGCGGCCCGCCAGGCGATGCCGCGCACACCGTGGTCCTGAAGGAGGCGCTCCAGCGGGTCCTCCCCGGCCGGGGCGAGCGTGTCGAGTCCGCGCTCCCGGTCGTGCTCGCGGGCGGCGAAGGAGTGCAGCAGCTCCTGCTCGGTGCGGAGCAGGGCGTCGCCCAGGGCCTCGCTGTCCTCGGCGGTGAGATAGCCCGCGTGGACCTTGAAGAAGCGCTGGATGGCGTCGCAGTGCTCCATGGTCGGGCGGCGGTCGCCGTTGATGAGCGCACCCGCCTGCTGCCGGGACATCCCGGCGCCGTCGGCGATCTCCTGCTGGGTGTAGGGGCGGCCGTTGGGTTTGAGCCGGGAGCGGCGCAGCGCTCCGAAGCGCTGGAGGAACCGGGCCTGGACGTCCGGCTCGCCGGCCGCAACGCCGTCGAGCAGCGCCTGGACGACATCGGCCGGAACACCCGAGGCGTCGGAGAGCTGGTGGACGTCGAAGACCTCTACCTGGCTCATTCCGAGCTTGCGGGCCAGTTCGCCGACGCGGGCGGCGATGTCCCCCAGGGGGCCCGTGGCCGCCGGTCCCGGATCCGAGAAGCCGTCCGTCACCAGTAATTCTCCTAGATCACACGAGTTGCTCCACACAGCTCGAACACAAAGTGAATATGTCCGGAGGCTACTTGCTCACGCCGTCGAGAACCAGAACTTGCCACAGCTGTGGCGTATTTGAGGCGTTCTCGGGCTGGAATGCCACGATGGTTGACATTGTCTTGTCGGCGGGAGCAGGATCGCAGCACGGTGCGAAGATCGACCTCTGTGCGATGAGGACGTGGAGGACGGCAGGCGCACCGCGTGCCTGCAAGAGGAGTCGCGTTCTCGATGGTGAAAGAACCGTTGGTGAACAGGTCAGCCGGCCCCGTACCGGAGAACGTACGGGGCGCCACCGCCACCGCCACCGGCCAGTGGGACGCCGAGGCGCGTGCCTACGTCGACGACCACATCGCGATGATGGACGCCACGGACCTACCGTCGTTCCTCGTCGACCGCAGCTGGAACATCGTGCACGCCAACACCGCGTACGACACGCTCTTCCGGGCCGTGGGCCCCCACCCCACCGCGATGCCGCGCCACAACTTCCTGCGTTTCGTGCTCTTCCACCCGCACGCGGGCTCCGTGCTCGCCCAGCACGAGACGGGCTGGTGCCTCCCCATGCTCGCGCAGCTCTCGTCCGCTCTGGAGCAGGACCCGCACGACCCCGAACTGCGGGCCGTGCGCCGCGAGATCGCCGACGACCCGCTGATGAGCGCGGCCTACCAGCAGGGCCTGCCGCACTGGATGCGCATGGTCGGCCCGGCCGCCGTGCACCACGACGGGACCGTACGCGCCGTGCGCCACCCCGACCCCGGCTGGGACGCCGTGGAGTGCCGCGTCCTCGACGAGTCCTCCGGCACGCTGGGCGAGCTGGGACTGCGCCGGGTCACCCTGGTCCTGCGCCGCGAGCCCGCCGAGGCCCGCGCGCACGCGCCCAAGAGCGCGCCGAGGAACGTCGTGATCACCCGGCGCCGAGGCCATCTGAGCGTCGTCCGCACGGACCCGGCCCCCGCCGAGGGCTGACCGGGAACACCCGCCACGACCGCCGTGGACAATGAGCGGGTGACACTCCGCTACCGCGTACTCGGACCGACGCGGGCCCTGTGCCCGGACGGCAGTGAGGTGCCCCTCGGCGGCGCCCGGCTGCGGGCGCTGCTCGCCGCGCTTGCGGCGGGCGCCGGACGCGCGGTGCCGGTACCGGAGCTGGCCGCACGGGTCTGGGGCGATGACGACACCGCACCCGCCGACGAGGCCGCCGCGGTGCAGGCGCTGGCCGGCCGGCTGCGAAGGGCGCTCGGCCGGGGCGCCGTGGAGTCCGTGCCGGGCGGCTACCGGCTGGCCGCCGGCCCCGACGACATCGACGTGTTCCGCTTCGAACGGCTGGCGCGGGAAGGCGCGGACGCGTTGGCGGACGGGGACGCGGAGCGGGCGGCACGACTGCTCGACCAGGCCCTCGCGCTGTGGCAGGGGCCGGTCCTGGCCGACCTTCCGGTACGGGAGCGGGACCCGCTCGTCGTACGGGCCGAGCGCCGCCACTCCGAGGCGCGCCGGTCCCGCCTCGCCGCCGAGACCGCCCTCGGCCGCGCCGAGCAGACCCTGCCGGAACTGGCCGCCCTGGTCGCCGCGACACCCCTGGACGAGCCGTTGCGGGCCCTGCACCTGCGCGCGCTGACGGCGGCGGGCCGCCGGGCCGAGGCGCTGGTGGCGTACGAGTCGGCCCGGGTCGCCCTCGACGAGGCACTGGGCACCGCCCCCGGGCCCGAACTGCGGGCGCTGCACGCCGAGTTGCTGCGGGACGCCGCCCCGGCGCCGGAGCCGACGGCGCGGACCGGCCCGCCCGCGGAGAGCGCGTCGGACCCGGCGGCACGGGTACGGGCCGCGCCGCCCACGTACACCCAAGGCGCACCGCGTCCCGGCGCCAACCCCGGCAACCTCCGCGCCCGGCTCACCTCCTTCGTCGGGCGCGAGCCGGAACTCCGCGCCCTGCGCGCGGACTTGGCCGACGGGCGGCTCGTCACCCTCACCGGGCCCGGCGGCGCGGGCAAGACCCGGCTCGCCCTGGAGGCCGCCGAAGCCGTCGCACCGGAGTGGGCCGACGGCGTCTGGCTGGCCGAGCTCGCGCCCGTTCGGGAGGCGGCGCGGCTGCCGCAGGCCCTGCTCACCGCACTCGGGGCGCGCGAGAGCGTGCTGCTCACCGGGGCCGAGGGCGGACCCGGCGACCCGCTGGAACGGCTCGTCGCGCACTGCGGCCACCGCCGGATGCTGCTCGTCCTCGACAACTGCGAGCAGATCGCCGCCGGGGCGGCCGAGCTGGCGCACGAACTGCTCACCTGCTGCCCCGGTGTCACCATTCTCGCCACCAGCAGGGAACCCCTCGGCGTCCCGGGGGAGCGGGTGCGCGCGGTCGGACCCCTGCCGCTCGACACCGCCCTGCGGCTGTTCGGCCAGCGGGGCGCGGCGGCCCGGGCCGGGTTCCGCGTCTCCGAGGACCCCGAGGCCGCCGCCGAGGTCTGCCGCCGCCTCGACGGGCTGCCGCTCGCCCTCGAACTCGCCGCCGCCCGGCTGCGGATGCTCACCCCGCGCCAGCTCGCGGACCGCCTCGACGACAGGTTCCGGCTGCTCGGGGACGGCGCCCGCACCAGCAGGACGCTGCGGCCCCGGCAGCAGACCCTGCGGGCCGTGGTCGACTGGTCCTGGGAGCTCCTCGACGCACGCGAGCGGGCGGTGCTGCGCCGCCTCGCCGTCTTCTCCGGCGGCTTCGCGCTGCCGGAGGCGGAGGCGGTCTGCGCCGATCCCGCCACCACGTCGGAACACCCCGCCGACGTACTCGGCCTGCTTGCCTCCCTCGTCGACAAGTCCCTGGTCGTGGCGGCCCCGGACGGTGGCGTGATGCGCTACCGGCTCCTTGAGACCGTCGCGGAGTACGCCGCCGAGCGCCTCGCCGAGTCCGGTGAGCGCAAGGCCGTCGAGCTGCGCCACCTGGTCGCGTACCGCGAACTCGCCCGCACCGGCGAGGCCGTGCTGCGCGGGCCCCGGCAGGCCGGCGGGATGCGGCGGTTCGAGACGGAGCACGGGAACGTGCGGACCGCGCTCGGCAGGGCGGTCGAGTACGGCCGCGAGCAGGACGCGCTCTGTCTGACCCTCTCCATGAGCTGGTTCTGGCAGCTGCGCGGCCACCAGAGCGATGCCCGCGCCTGGTCGCTCGCCGCGACCGGGCTGGGGCCCGACCCGTTCGCGGAGCCGGTGCGCCCGGCCGTGCCGCTCGCGGCGCGCTGCACCGACGCGCCGCCGCCGTGGTCCGAGGAGCAGCTGTGGGAGGCCCGGCGCGGGGTGCGGATGATGCTGTTCGCGGGCGGCGAGGGCGAGGGCGCGGAGTTCGCCGGCGCCGCGGCCGGGCCGTATCTGCGGCGCGTCGTGGCCGCGTACGGCTCCGCGATGCCGCAGAACTGCCGCCAGCCCGGGTCCGTCTGGTACTTCGCCCGGATGCTCACCCATGAGTTCGCCGGGTTCCCGCAGGCCGTCGACGCGATGGTCGAGGACTGCCGGGCGCACGGCGAGCCGTGGGACCTCGCCTTCGCGCTGCTGCTCCGCTCCAAGCTGGTCGGTGGCCCCGACGCGGACGAGGCGCTGGCCCTGTTCGAACGGCTCGGGGACCCGTGGGCCATCGCGGAGACGCTCTCGGCACGCGGCGAGGACCACTCGCGGCAGGGCCGGTACGAAGAGGCCGCGGCCGACTTCGAGCGCGCCATGGAGTCCACCACCTGGACCGGCGCGTACGCCCAGGGCCCCATGTTCAAGGCGCGCCTCGCGACGGTCCGCCTCGCGGTCGCCGGGACGGACGAGGAGAGCGAGCGGGCCGAGCGGCTGCTGCTCGACGCCGTCGAGGAGTCGCGCCACTACGCGGGCGAGGGCGTCGGCACCGCCCGGATGCTGCTCGCCCACCACTACGCGGCCACCGGTCGGGTGGGTCTGGCACGCGAGCAACTGCGCCTGATGGAGGCCGAGTTCACCACGGCCGTCCCGGAGATGTTCCGCGGTCTGGTCGCCGGGGTGGACGGCTGGCTGGACTGCCTCGGTGGCGCCTACACCGACGCGCTCGGGCGGGTGCGGGAGGCGGTGCGGCAGCTGGAGGGGCAGGCGTATCTGGTCGCACCCCACCTGATTATCAGTCAGTTCCTGGTCGCCGCCTGGGCGAAGGCGCACCTCGGCGCCGCCGAGGAGGGCGCCCGCCTGCTCGGCGCGTACGACCGGCACGCCACCGGGCGGCACGGCGGCTTCGGACTGCGGCCGCTGCCGTCCGAGCCCGCCGTCCGGCTCCGCGCCGAGGCGGAACTGCGCGCCGTGCTCGACGGCACCGCGTACCGCCGCTCCTACGAGGAGGGGCACGGACTGGCGGTGGAGGCGGCCGCGGCCCTGGTGTGAGGTGCGGTGGTGAGGCGAGTGAAGGGGGAGCAGCCAGGGGCGCGTGAAGCTCGGCTGTTGGCCCGCTTAAGAAAACCTCGATGGACGCGAGAGGCTCTTGCTCGGCAGATTAGTGATCAGCCATGGAACCATGGCTTTCGCCCTCTTTGTACGTCCCGGGAGCCGCCCCCCATGAAGGCCCTTGTCAAGCAGCACGCCGAACCCGGACTGTGGCTCATGGACGTCCCCGAGCCGGAGACCGGCCCCGGCGACGTGCTGATCAAGGTGCTGCGCACCGGCATCTGCGGCACCGATCTGCACATCCGCTCCTGGGACGGCTGGGCGCAGGGCGCCGTCAGGACCCCCCTCGTCCTCGGCCACGAGTTCGTCGGCGAGGTCGCGGCGGTCGGCGCGGACGTCCGGGACATCGCGGTCGGTGAGCTGGTCAGCGGCGAGGGCCATCTGGTCTGCGGCAAGTGCCGCAACTGTCTGGCGGGCCGCCGTCACCTGTGCCGCTCCACGATCGGCCTCGGCGTGGGGCGCGACGGCGCCTTCGCGGAGTACGTGGCGCTGCCCGCCTCCAACGTGTGGGTGCACCGCACCCCGGTCGACCTCGACGTCGCCGCGATCTTCGACCCGTTCGGCAACGCCGTGCACACCGCGCTCTCCTTCCCGCTGGTCGGCGAGGACGTCCTGATCACCGGGGCGGGCCCGATCGGCATCATGGCGGCGGCCGTGGCCAAGCACGCGGGCGCCCGCAACGTCGTGATCACCGACGTCAGCCCCGAGCGCCTGGAGCTGGCCCGCAAGGCCGGTGCGACGCTCGCGGTGAACGTGGCGCAGTCCTCCATCGCGGACGCCCAGCGCCAGCTCGGTCTGCGCGAGGGCTTCGACGTCGGCCTGGAGATGTCCGGCCGCGGCGAGGCCATGCGCGACATGATCGACAACATGACGCACGGCGGCAAGATCGCGATGCTCGGACTGCCCGCGCAGGAGTTCGCCGTCGACTGGTCGAAGATCGTCACCTCGATGATCACGGTCAAGGGCATCTACGGCCGCGAGATGTTCGAGACGTGGTACGCGATGACGGTGCTGCTCGAAGGCGGCCTCGACCTCTCCCCGGTGATCACCGGCAGCTACGCGTACCGGGACTTCGACGCGGCCTTCGACGAGGCCGCCACCGCCCGCAGCGGCAAGATCATCCTCGACTGGACCGCCTGAGTCCGCTTCACGGCATCTAGGAGCCTGAGCATGTACGCGTCCGTTCGCGACGACCTCCAGAACACCCTCGACGAGATCCGCGAGGCCGGTCTCTTCAAGCCCGAGCGGGTGATCTCCACCCCGCAGAACGCCTCGGTCTCGGTCCCCACCGGCGAGGTCCTGAACTTCTGCGCCAACAACTACCTGGGCCTCGCCGACCACCCCGAGGTGGTCGCCGCCGCCAAGGAGGCCCTCGACCGCTGGGGCTACGGCATGGCCTCGGTCCGCTTCATCTGCGGCACCCAGGACGTCCACAAGGAGCTGGAGGCCCGTCTGTCGGCGTTCCTCGGCCAGGAGGACACGATCCTCTACTCGTCCTGCTTCGACGCCAACGGCGGTGTCTTCGAGACCATCCTCGGCGCCGAGGACGCGGTGATCTCCGACGCCCTCAACCACGCCTCGATCATCGACGGCATCCGCCTCTCCAAGGCCGCCCGCCACCGGTACGCCAACCGCGACATGGCCGAGCTGGAGGCGAAGCTCAAGGAGGCCTCCGGTGCGCGCCGTCGCCTCATCGTCACCGACGGTGTCTTCTCCATGGACGGCTACGTCGCTCCGCTCCAGGAGATCTGCGACCTCGCCGACCGCTACGACGCGATGGTCATGGTCGACGACTCGCACGCCGTCGGCTTCGTCGGGCCGGGCGGCCGCGGCACGCCCGAGCTGCACGGCGTCATGGACCGCGTCGACATCATCACCGGCACCCTCGGCAAGGCCCTCGGCGGCGCCTCCGGCGGCTACGTCGCGGCCCGCGCCGAGATCGTCGCCCTGCTGCGCCAGCGCTCGCGCCCGTACCTCTTCTCGAACTCGCTGGCCCCGGTGATCGCCGCCGCCTCCCTGAAGGTCCTGGACCTGCTGGAATCGGCGGGTGACCTGCGCGACAAGCTCGCCGCCAACACCGCGCTCTTCCGGACGCGGATGACCGAGGCGGGCTTCGAGATCCTGCCCGGCGACCACGCCATCGCCCCCGTCATGATCGGCGACGCCGCCGAGGCCGCCCGCATGGCCGAGCTGCTCCTTGAGCGCGGTGTGTACGTGATCGGCTTCTCCTACCCGGTGGTCCCGATGGGCCAGGCCCGTATCCGCGTCCAGCTCTCCGCCGCGCACTCCACGGCCGATGTGGAGCGGGCCGTGGCGGCGTTCATCGACGCGCGGGCGACAATGGCCGGGTGATCGACCCGCGCCGGCTCCGCATCCTGCGCGCCGCGGCGGACCACCGTACGGTGACCGCCGCGGCCGCAGCGCTGTATCTGACCCCTTCCGCCGTCTCCCAGCAGCTCGCCGCCCTGGAGCAGGAGACCGGCCACACGCTGCTGACCCGCAGCGGCAAGGGCGTACGGCTCACGGCGGCCGGCGAGATCCTCCTGGAGCACGCCAACGCGGTCCTCGCCCAGCTGGAGCGGGCGGAGGCGGAGCTGGCGGCGTACGCGGGCGGAGCGGCCGGCGATGTGACCGTGGCGGCGTTCGCCACCGGCATCGCGGAGGTGCTCGCCCCGGCCGTGGCCCTGCTGCGCGGGACGCACCCCACGATCCGGGTCCGGGTCCGCGACGCCGAGGGCGACGAGTCGCTGCCCATGGTCCTGGACGGCGAGGCGGACCTGGCGCTGGCGGTCGAGTACCGGGGCGCCCCCAGGGAGGACGACCGGCGCATGGTCCGGGTCGCGCTCTACGCGGAGCCCTTCGACGCGGTGCTCCCGGCCGGACACCCCCTGGCGCACGTGCCCGAGGTGCGTCTGTCGGCGCTGTCCGAGGACGACTGGATCGGCCCGTACCCCGGCAACCCCTGCCACGACGTGGTCTTCCTCGCCTGTGAGCTGGCGGGCTTCGAGCCGCGGCTGATCCACTCCTCGGACGACTTCCGCGCCGTGGTGGCCCTGGCGGGCGCGGGGGCGGGCGTGGCCCTGGTGCCCCGCTCGGCGCTGCGCGGCATGGAGCAGAAGAACACGGTGGTGCGCCCGGTGGCGGGCCCCGCCGCCACCCGCCGCGTCTTCGCGGCGGTCCGCAGCGGCGCCGAGCACCACCCGCTGATCAGCCCGGTCCTGGACGCCCTGGTCCGGGCGGCGGAAGGTCTGACGACGGGCTGAGCCCGTGGGCGCGCAGGTCCGGTCCGCCGGGGCGGGGAGCGAAGTCCCACCCCGGGTCGGCGCGACGGGCGAGCGAACAGGCTAGGTCCATGCCGGTGCCGTTCCAGTCAGCTGGCATACCACCAGGTACAGCGGGATGGGCGGTGTGTACGGGCTGGTGCCCTCGGGGCAGTGGATCATCCGCCGTCCCGGGGTCTCCGGAACGCGGGCGTCCGGGGCGTAGCGGGCCGGGTGCGGCCAGGTCAGGTCGTGGTCCGAGCCCGCCGGGACGACCCACCACCAGCAGTCGGCGTCCGCGAAGACGCACCCCGAGCGGGGCAGCCGCGCCAGGACCCGGAAGCCGTAGGACGCGGGCACCGCGACCGCGTCGCAGCCCAGAGACGCCGGGAGCGCCGGCGGCAGCACGAGTCTGCTGCCGCCGGTCGCTCCGGCGCCCCCTTGCGAGCCGGGCCCCCGAGGCCCCCCAGCCTCATCCCGGCCGCCTCTGGACAGAAGTGTGTGTGAGCCGTTCAGCATGTACGGCCCGCCCCGAGCCGGGCCCAGACGATCCGGCCGATGCCGCGCGGCACGTGGTGGGCGCCCCAGGCGACGCTCAGCGCGTCGACGAGCAGCAGCCCGCGCCCGCGCTCCTCGCCGTCGGCCGCGTCGCACAGCGTGGGCCCGCCCACGCCGTACCCCTGGTCCTGGACGACGACCGTCAAGTGCCCGGCGGTGAAGGAGAGTTCGCAGGACACACGGGTGCCCGCGGTGTGCACGACGGCGTTGGTGACGAGTTCGGAGATCACCAGGGCGGCGGCGTCGCCCAGGTCCTCGCCGAGACCCCACCGGACGGTGACCTCGGCCGTGTGGCGGCGGGCCGCGGAGGCGGATTCCGGCCGGGCCGACAGTTCGAACGCGTACCGGCGGACGTCGGCGACGGACACCGTGGGGGCCGCGCCTATGAGCTGCGGGACGAGCGCATTACCAGGGGCCACGACCGGGTCCTCACAGTGGGGAAGCGGTGTCGCACGCGACAGCCGCATGTGCTGGCGTTCACCGACTTACCTTCCACCCATCCGTGACACTTGGCAAGGGGCACTCTGAAAATTGCAGAGTGCTGTGTTCTGGGCTGAGGTGGCATGGCACACTGCTCGGCAACGGGTTTAGGGGAGGTCTGACGTGAGTGAACCCCGGTCCGCCCCGACCGTGGGGCAGGTCGTGCTGGGCCGGCGCCTGCAGGATCTGCGCGAGCGGGCCGGCCTCCGGCGCGAAGAGGCGGCGAAGGTGCTCCGGGTCGCCCCCGCCACGATCCGCCGCATGGAGACGGCCGAGGTCTCGCTGAAGATCCCGTACGTACAGCTGCTGCTCAAGGCGTACGGCATCGGGGACGAGGAGACGGACCGTTTCATCGAACTCGCGGAGGAGGCCAACAAGCCGGGGTGGTGGCAGCGCTTCCACGACATCCTGCCCGACTGGTTCAGCATGTACGTCAGCCTGGAGGGCGCGGCCTCGCTCATCCGGACGTACGAGCCGCATTTCGTTCCCGGCCTGCTGCAGACCGAGGAGTACGCGCGCTCGGTGATGGTCAGCGGCGCGCTCGGGCAGACCAGGGCCGCCGACATCGACCGGCATGTGGCGCTGCGCATGGAGCGCCAGTCGCTGCTCACCCGCGACGACGCACCGCGGCTGTGGGTGATCATGGACGAGACGGTGCTGCGCCGCCCGGTGGGTGGCCCCGAGGTGATGCGCGGCCAGCTCGACCGGCTCCTGGAGGCGGCGGAGCTGCCCCATGTGACGCTCCAGCTGGCGGAGTTCGCGACGGGACACCACCCGGGCACGTACGGCCCGTTCGTCCTGTTCAGATTCGCCGTGCCGGAACTCCCGGACATGGTCTACAGCGAGTACCTGACCGGCGCGGTCTATCTCGACGCGCGCCCCGAGGTCGACACGCACCTCGAAGTCATGGACCGCATGGCGGCCCAGGCCGCGACTGCACGACGCACGAAGGAGATCCTGGCGGATCTCCGCGAGGAGCTGTGAATGGATCACATATACAACGGCATGCCGGCCCGTGAGCTCGGGACCGAGGGCTGGCACAAGCCGTGGAGCGGCGGTAACGGCGGCAACTGCGTCGAGGCCATGAAGCTGTCCGACGGCCGGGTCGCGATGCGCCAGTCGGCCGACCCGGAGGGCCCCGCTCTGATCTACACCAGCAACGAGATCGCCGCGTTCATCCTCGGCGCCAAGTCGGGCCAGGCCGACTTCCTGCTGACGTGATCCACCGGACGGGCGCCGCCCGGCGCCCCCGGGGGGGCCCGGCGGCGGCCCAGCCGGGTGCGCCCCCCGCGAAGAAGTTGGGCAGCCCCCG